>JADFUQ010000310.1 GCA_015222065.1 Bacteroidota bacterium | reverse complement strand
ACGAATGCGGATGCTTTAAATGTAAAAATAATCCCAAAAACATCTGACGCGATACCAACCAGCAAAACCATAAGTGAACCCATTGTAAAGGTAATTGTCATAAAAACACCATTCACAAAAGCAAGCCTTTCAGTTTCCAATTCATGAACTATTGCTAAAAAAATTGGTGTTGAAGCGATTAGAAAAACCCCCATCAGGATTAATAGGGGGAGGGTCCAGAATCCATGTATAAAGGTAAAAATGTACATTAGCACAGGGGAAACAATGGTAATTATTAACAGCGAGCTTTTCCTGCCAATCTTATCTGAAATAGGCCCCGCGTAAAATGTTCCGAGGGCACCGGCCAGTTGAAGAACTGACAGGGAAACGCCTGAAAACCAGTATTCCCCACCGGTTTCAGTTATATAAACGGGAAGATACAGGGTTAGTGAAGTTTTTATTGCTGCACGGAAAAAAGCAATGCCTCCTATAGCAATAAAAACAGGAAGGAATTTTTTAAAGATTTTCCAGTATTCCGGTTTTGTTCCTGGTCCCTCAAAATTACTGCTTATATCTACCTTCCTTAACTTGATAAACAGAAATGCTGAAGCTGCCAGTCCGAAAGGAATAAGTTTATAAGTGCCTTCGAGCCCCCAGAGTGATACAACACCTACAATAACCAGTGGCCCGAGTGTTCGCGCAAGTTCACCTCCGAGCATAAAAAAACTCATGCCTTTTCCAATTTTGGAACCCGAAAGTTTCTTGATCATTACCGGAGCCGGAACATGAAACAGGGTTGAACTGATACCACTGATAAACAGAAGAATTACAAGGAATATATATCCCGGAGCAACACCAATAAGGCTCATAGCCACCGAGGTTACAGCCGGGGCAAAAATAACCAAATATCTGGCTTTTATATTCTCAGCCATAATTCCAACCAGGAAATTGAACAAAGAGGGAATTCCCTGTACTATTGATAATAGCCCGGCAAGAGTTTTACTGATGCCGAATTTGTCAATCAGAATTGGAAGTGCCTGCGCGAGAAAGGATGTAAAAGTGTCGTGGAAAAGATGGGCAGATGAAACTAAAACAACATGGTTTGTTTTGAAATCTTTCTGCTTCGACATATTAAGTGCTTTTATCAATAGAGTACAGGTACTATAAAACTTTTATCAACTCTTTTATTATTAATGTCATCTTCTTCTCAGTATTTCCGGCAACATCCTGAACATGTTCATGCGTGGTGAATTCAATTTTCCCGGGAACACCAAGATCAGTAATAACAGATATACCGAAACATTTAATTCCCATCTGGTGTGCAACTATTGTTTCCGGTACGGTTGACATCCCTACGGCATCGGAACCAATCACCCTGAAATATTTGTATTCAGCTGTTGTTTCAAAAGTAGGCCCTGTGGTGGCGGTATATATTCCTTTGTGGATCTTTATGTTTAGCTTACCTGCAATAACTTCGGCTTTTTTAATAAGTTCATGTGAATAAGTTTCACTCATATCAGGGAACCTGGAACCAAACTCCGGGTAGTGTTTGCCTATCAATGGGTTAGGAAGAAGATTTATGTGATCTTCAATAATCATCATATCGCCTGTATTAAAGTCAGGATTTACACCGCCACTGGCATTTGAAAGAAAAAGATATTGGACTCCAAGGAATTTGAGTACCCGAACCGGATAGGTGATCTCATCCATTCCCCATCCTTCATAGTAATGAAAACGGCCTTTCATAGCAATAACCTTTTTGCCGCCAAGCATCCCAAATATCAGTTTACCATCATGACCATCAACAGTAGATACCGGGAAATTTGGGATATCCTGATACCTGATTTCAGTTTCTGTTTCAATTTCTTTTACAAGGCCTCCAAGCCCTGTGCCGAGCACAAGCCCCACTTCCGGGGTTATACCGGTTTGTTTATGTAAGTAAGATATTGTCTCTTTTATTTTCTCTAACATAACACTGAATTAACCTGTTAAATTCAACTCTTTGATTACCCGGAAACTCAACGAGGATGGGAATAAAGAATATTAATTTTGTAAAAGAGCCTGCAATGTTACTAAATTTTTGCATGCGAATAGCATCTTTTTCAGTAGTTAGTATGATTTTGTTTTTACCTGGTAATTTCTCGAAATCACCTGTGATTTTTTTAATATCTTTTTCATTGAATGCATGATGATCGGGGAAGCGGATCTCTGAAATATTATTGAAGTAGTATTGAAGATAATTTTTCAGTGGTTGCGGATTAGCTATTCCGGTTACCAGAAGCAGGTTGTATTTTTCCTTTTTGCAGTAATCACAGGATAGTTTTTGTTCGTTTTTGTTGAATACCGGTGAAAGATCCGCGTAGTTGATGGTTGTGAAGAAAATACCCTGGGAAGTAAACAAAACCAACTCTTTCTTAAGCCTTTCTTTTTCAACAGGTTTAATATCAGAAGGACACTTGGTGACTATTATTATATGGGCTCTTTTTCTTCCAATTGACCTTTCTCTTAATCTGCCTGCCGGTAAAATTAAATCATTTTTTAGAGGATGGGAATAGTCAACAAGCAGTATTGACAAACCGGGTTTTACATACCTGTGTTGAAAAGCATCATCCAGAAGAATTACATCCAGGTTTTTGAATGTATTAATAAGATTCTTTACCCCATTTACTCGTTTTCGGTCAACAGCAACTTTAATATCGGGATATTTTTTTTGGATCTGACAGGGTTCGTCACCTACTTCTTTGTATGTTGACCGGTTTGAGACCAGCAGGAAATTCTTTGTGGTTCTTTTATATCCCCTGCTCAATACAGCAACATTGAATTTATCTTTCAGAATGTTAATCAGATATTCAATATGCGGTGTTTTTCCTGTACCACCAACAGTGATATTCCCAACAGAAATTAGCGGTAAAGAAAATTCCTTTTCCTCAAGGATATTCAGGTCAAACAATAAATTCCGGACACCTATGATAAACCCATAGATCAAAGTAAAAGGCAAAAAAAACAGCCTGGTAAGAGCATGTTTTTTTTCAAGCAAATCATTTTGCATATAGAGAACTAATAGATTTCAATTTCGTAAGGTAGCCTGGTTTGAATACCATCCATGCCCAATAACTGGTTTAGATTATTGTAATACCTGTATGCTTCACCAAGCTCAGAACGGATCATCCTCATCTTAATATTTCCTGACAATTCGTTCAGGAGTTTTTGATAAGGATCTTCCTGCACAGGGAGTGATGTGATCCTGTAGTTGTCAAGTCCTGCCATTTCAGCTGCAATTTCTACTGCTTTATTAAGACCGCCAATAATATCAACAAGACCATTTTCCTTTGCAGCAATTCCGCTCCAAACACGGCCCCGTGCAATTTTATCCACTTCTTCAAAACTCATTTTTCTTCCATCTGCAACATAAGTGACGAAAGTTTTATAAGTTTCTTCAATTACTGTTCTGAGAAATTGTTTTTCTGCTGCATTTAAAGGACGGTAAAAAGCCCCAAAATCAGAATGTTTATTTGTTTTGGCAACATCAATTGTAATTCCCAATTTATCGTTCAGTAATTTTTGAGTGTTGGGAATGGTCCCGAAAACTCCAATAGATCCTGTTATTGTATTGGGTTGGGCAACAATAGTATCAGTTGTTGAAACAATGTAATACCCTCCTGAAGCTGCAACATTGCCAAATGATGCTACTACCGGTTTCACCTTACGGGCAAGATCCACTTCCCTCCAGATAATATCTGAAGCAAGCGCACTTCCTCCCGGCGAATTAACTCTTATTACTATGGCTTTAATATTGGTATCCTTCCTGGCTTTTCGCAGGCTGTTAGCATATTTTACCGATCCGATAGACGATCCTGTTCCCTCTCCAAATCCAATAATTCCGGAGGCATAAACTATAGCTATTTTATTTCTTGTGAATCCTTTGGTTTTTCCTTTAGGTACTTTTGCATACTTAGACATTTTTACCAGGCGCAGTTTACTCTCTTTTTCAAGTCCCGATAATTGCAACAGTTCAGTCAACACTTCATCCTGATATTTCATGGAATCGATAAGATTAGCTTCAAGGGCAGCACTGATTTTGTTAATTGCAAGATCATCAGCATATTTATTAAGTTTTTCCACGGGAATATTCCTGGCATTCGATATCTTATTAACCATGCCATCCCATATGGTATTCATATATGCAAGGGTTTGTTTCCGGCTTTCTTCACTCATACGATCAGAGGTGAAGGGCTCAATGGCACTTTTATATTCACCATGACGGATTATCTGCATATCTATTCCAAGTTTTTCCATTGCTCCTTTGAAAAATACAACCTCTGACCGAAGTCCCCAAAATTCCATGATTCCTGCAGGATTCATATAAATCTTGTCAGCAACGGTTGACAGGTAGTAATTTGACTGAAACATAATGTCATTACTGTATGCAATAATGAATTTTCCGGATTTTTTAAAATCAATAAAAACATTCCTTATTTCCTCAACCGTGGCTATTCCAGGAGAATACATGCCTGTTTCAAGGTAAATACCCTTGATCCGGTTATCTGTTTTTGCTTTTTCAATATTTTTAAGGATTTGATCCAGACCTATTTGTGGTGTAAGGGTAAAATTGGTAAAATTAAACCCTTCAAGAGGATTGTTTGATCCCCTGTCCGGTATCGGTTGCGCAATTTTGAAATGAAGGATTGAATTTGATTTTACTTCTACAGGTTTATCACCTGCAGAAATTATAATGCCGATAAATCCAATACCGATTATTATCATTACAATAGATGATATCATTATACCAACTATTGTGGCAAGGGTGTACTTCAAAAAACTTTTCATAATGCATAAGTATAAATGAATATAAATAAATATGTTTTCTGCAAAGTTAAAAGGTTGGGCGTAATAATAAAATGTTTGTAACTAATGAATAAATGAGTAAATGATTGAATGAGTAAATGGGAAGAGGTGAGATAAGGAAATGATAAAATGAGTGAATTGAGCGAAGTTTTAATCGGATTTTATTGATTGAAAAAGGATTTTGCGAGGAGCGTAGCGACGAAGCAATCTCCCAAAAACAACCAGAATGCCAAATAAATGGACTGTCATGAGCTTTACGAAAAATCATAAAATAAATATTTATTAAAAAAAACAGGTTAAAATTATGCCTCTTCTGTTGTCTGTTTGTTTTGTTTTTCTCATTTTTGTCAGGTTTTAAGCGAAGTAATTTGAAAACTCGTAATTATTATTTGTTATTAGGTGGTAATCTGGGTGACAGATCTTATTATTTTTCATCTGCCATATCCTTGATTCGTGAAAGAATTGGGGTTATCACTTCTGTTTCATCTTTATATGAAACCGAGCCTTGGGGGTTTGAACATGAAAATTGGTTCCTGAATCAGGCATTAATAGTCAAATCTGTCCTTGCTCCTGAAGAAGTTCTACGGGAAATTCATAATATTGAGAGAAAACTCGGCCGGAAACGCGATAATTCACGATATAATGGACGAATTATTGATATTGATATTTTGTTTGTTGATGAAGAAATTTTTTATTCAAATAACCTGGTAATTCCGCATCCCCGTTTGCACCAACGAAAATTTGCTCTTTTGCCATTGTTAAAAATAGCGCCCAAACTCCAGCATCCGCTTTTTGACAGATCAGTTGAAGAAATGACTGAGTCTTGCAAAGACACCATGAAGGTGAATCTTTATAAGCCTGCAACAACAGAAAAGAAAAGTAAGTAGGGTTTGCTGAATAGGTGAGTAGGTAAGTTGGTGAGTGGGTGAGTAAGGAGGAAGGAAGAAGGCAAAAGTGATGAGAGACGAGTAAAGGGCGAAGAGGCTTGAACTCGTAACTCGTAACACGAACCCCGTAACTCTTTAGAAGCATTATTTTACAGAAATAGCACCTGAGATTATTGTTTAAAATACCATGGAATGGTTTTGCTATAGAAAACAGGGTACAGATACTTTTTTACACCAAACGATGTAAAGATATTGTACTGATAGTTCAGGTTCTTTTTTTTGTAATTAAATGTGATATTCGGT
>JADFUQ010000309.1 GCA_015222065.1 Bacteroidota bacterium | reverse complement strand
GGTGTCTAATTCAGATAGCCACAGTAACGTCTGTGGTTATAGCGTAACAATCCAAAATCCAACCCCGGAGGGTGTTGAATTCTGGTAATGAAATAAGAATATTTACATGATGTTATTTCGTCTTTTGAAATATGAGTGCTGCATTGCACAAAACAAGAGGCCATAGTAAAACAAAACTAATATGTTCATTGTTTTTTAAAAGTAATCACCGGAGGTGTTACTTGGGGTCTGCCGACTGATTACTATATCCACTTCAGGCAAATGAAATCCTGTCTGTGAGACAAATTTTCATATTTAGGAAATAATCTGAACCCATAAGTAAAACTGCCGGGATTGGTTGGTATTATTTTAACCTTGAAATAAGCTCTGCCTTCTTCATATTTTTCCATTATAAATTCTTGTTTATGTACAAGTTCAATACGGCCATTTCCCCTTTTATCCGAAACAACCAATTCCAGCCCGACATCTGAAGGAGGAATATCCTTAAGATCAACAAC
The DNA here is from genome assembly GCA_015222065.1 of Bacteroidota bacterium. Taxonomy (GTDB): domain Bacteria; phylum Bacteroidota; class Bacteroidia; order Bacteroidales; family VadinHA17; genus JADFUQ01. The sequence continues at coordinate 21,042 of JADFUQ010000309.1, read as the reverse complement.
TACACTTCCAAAATATTCCTTTCCTAATTGATATGAACTTTCAGGAGGGTTAGAAATGTCAACAGAAACCACCTCTATATTATCCCATGATTTCAGGATTTTCAATTTCCAGGCAGCTATTTTTTTTGCCATATAATAATTATCCTTTTTCAATTCCATGGTTCTGGTAAAAAGCTTACTATAAAATTTTTGCTGGTAATCTGTCAACATTCGTTTCATTGTAAAATCCGGAGCAATTTCCCCCATGGATTTCTTAATAAATCCGATCCATTCTTTTGGCACGCCGTTTTTATCACGTTTGTAAAAAGCCGGAATTATTTCATTTTCAAGTAAATGATATATCGTTTCGGCATCAAGTTCATCCTGAAAATCCTGATTATCATAAGTTCGTTTTTCAGTTAGCGCCCATCCGGCATTTGGTTTATAGCCCTCAGCCCACCATCCGTCCAGAACACTAAAATGTAATGTCCCGTTCATGATGGCCTTCTCACCACTTGTTCCGGATGCCTCCAATGGTCGTGTAGGTGTATTCAACCAAACATCTACTCCCTGGACAAGATTTTTCGCAAGTTCAATATCATAATTCTGTAGAAATAAAATCTTTCCGATAAATTCAGGTTTTTTTGAAAATTCATAAACTTTCTTAATCAGTGACTTGCCGCCACCATCATTCGGATGAGCTTTCCCTGCAAAAAGAAACCGGACCGGTTTTTCAGGTGAATTCAGAATTTTATCCAGCCTTCCGGTATCCTTAAATATCAAATGAGCCCGTTTATAAGTGGCAAATCTACGGGCAAAGCCAATGGTTAATGCATTGTCATTCAGTTTCTCAGAGATTTCAGCAATATGTTTTGGGTTTTCATTCCTTTGGATCCAGTTAGACTTAAGCCTTTCCTTCAAATGAGAGATCATTTTACTTTTTAATTTTTGCTTAACGTTCCATATTTCTTCATCTTTCAATTCATAAATCTTTTTCAAACTTTCTTTCTGCATTTGATTTTTCCAGATATCTTCACCATTCAACTTTGCAAAAATCTGCATCCACTCACGTGCAATCCATGTTGGAAAATGAACTCCGTTCGTTACATGTCCGATATGCAACTCTTCCGGCAAATAACCTTGCCAGAGTTTATTAAACATTTCGCGGGTTATCTGCCCATGAATTTTACTAACACCATTTATTTCCTGTGATAAAGCAGCGGCAAGGTAACTCATATTAAACTTCTCCTGCCTGTCTTCCTTATTACTTCTACCGAAAGACATTAATTCATCCCAGGAAATATTAAGACGCTCGGGATAGTGGGCAATATAGGATCGCAGCAAATCTTCATCAAATTCATCATGTCCGGCCGGTACCGGGGTATGAGTAGTAAAGAGGGTTGAGCTTCTGACTATTTCCAATGCTTCATTAAAGGTAAATTTATTCCGGACAATCAATATTTTTAATCTTTCCAATCCGATAAAAGCTGAATGTCCTTCATTACTATGAAACAAATCGGGTTTTATCCCTAATTTGTGCAAAGCCCGGATTCCTCCAATTCCAAGCAAAAGTTCCTGCTTCAGACGATTTTCATTATCTCCTCCATATAAATGATGGGTGATAATACGATCTCCCTCCACATTAGCTTCAAAATCAGTATCAAGAAGGTAAAGAGTGACTTTCCCAATTTTGGCCTCCCATATCCTGGCAGTAAGAGTCCTTCCGGGAAAAATTAATGATATGGTTTCCCAGTTTCCGTCTGCATCTTTTACAGGCGAAACGGGACATTTTGCAAATGATTGAGCCTTATAAGATGTTTGTTGTTCACCGTTGAGAGAAAGAATTTGTTTGAAATAACCATATTTATATAATAACCCGATACCTACAATATCAAAACAAGAATCACTAGCTTCTTTAAGATAGTCTCCTGCAAGAATACCAAGACCCCCTGAAAATATTTTTAAAGTGTTGTGTAAACCATATTCCATACTAAAATATGCTATCTTGGGTTGATTTTCATCAGGCTTCCGATTTAAATAGAGCTGGAATTCCTGATAGACTTTATCCAGTTTTGCCATAAATTTTGCATCTTTCTCTAAAACCAACATTTTTTTATAACCAACTTTTTCAAGCAAAACAATTGGATTAAACCGGCATTTTTCCCATAATACCGGATTAATAATTTTAAAAATATCTTCAGCTTCAGGGTTCCATGACCACCATAAGTTTTTCGACAGTATATTGAGTCTCTCCAGTTTCTGGGGTAATTTAGATTCAACATATAGATTATTCCAAACCGGCAACGAGACTTGTGGCCGGCTAATTTTAACCGTCTCAGATTTCTCCCGGATGAACATTCGCCTGGTATCAGATTCTCTCATAACTTTTTTCAAAGCAATATTAAATGCTTCGTGATAATATTTGATCAGGTTTTCCCATAAAGCAATCCTCGAAATTTCGTAAGCTTTTTTTCGTGCTTTTTCAACATCTTCTTCTGATAATCCGGAAAAATATTTCAAATGACGAAAGATAGCATCAACAACATTTTCATAATCATCATCCTTCCTTTCAACAACAACAATCCCGTTACCTTTATCCTTAACTTTATTGTTCACCCAACGGCCAAATCCTGCCAATGAAGTAGTAATAGTAGGCACATGAAAAGCCAGACTTTCCAACGGTGTATATCCCCAGGGTTCGTAATATGAAGGGAATACAGTAATATCAAAACCGATCAGTAAATCATAATAACACATATCAAAAATTCCATCCTTACCATTTAAATAAGAAGGAACAAAAATGATTTTTATCCTGTCTTCCTGCCTGTTTTTCAACCCTCCCATTTTTATTTTCCTCAGTACAGGATCAAAGTCAACATCAAACAAATTATGTGTGAGATAAGGATCTTCATTTTGATAATTACTTGAAGGATTATTTATATTCTCTAAAACGTCCCTTCTGAAACCCTTATGATTCGCTGGGATCAAAATAAAAGCAATAATTTCATTTGTTAAGCTATCCGATTGATTTAGTTTTGAAAGCGCATCAATAAATACGTCAATACCTTTATTTTTATACTCATATCTTCCACTAATTGCCGTTAAAATGCTATTCTCCGGAACTTTATACCCTAAAAGAGCATTTGTTACACTAATTAATTTCTTCCGGGCTTGTTCTCTTTTACTTATGAACTCATTGTTTTGCGGCACATAAGTATCTTCAAAACCATTTGGTGTAACTATATCCACCTCTTTACCCAGAAATTGCAAACATTCTTTCGCGGTTATTTCACTAACAGTTGTAAAAACATCTGCCGTATTAGCAGAAACTTTTTCAAGAGATTGTTTGGAAATTACATTGAATTCCCGCGCAACCCGGGTTTCATTATATTGTTGCAGTTGACTATACAATGGCTTATCATTTCCTGCAAGAGTTCGTCCCAGCACTGTAGCATGAGTTGTAAAAACAGTAGCCACCCAGGGAACTTTCTCATTCAGATACAAAATGCCGATTCCCGTCATCCATTCATGGAATTGGGCAACTATCCTATCCTGAGGACTCTGATTAAAGTTCGCAAAACTCTCAATTACTTTAGCAGCAGCATATCCAAACAGTGCAGGTTCAATATAGTCCCACTGACCGGAAATAGAATCAAGCTTATGTGACTCCCAAAACTCTTTAAATATTTCATTTTTTTCAGGAAAAAATGACGTGAAATCTATCAGGACTACAACCGGTTTTCCGGAGATATTCCATCTGCCAATTTTAAGTCTTAAGCCTTCATCCCAGGCTTTCATTCTCCATACCTTAAACAGCTTAGTATCTTCTATGAATTCAGGATTGCCATTTTCGTCCCTCCAAATATCAGGACCAATAAGTATATAATGACTATTTAACTCTTTGGCTAAAGCTGAAGTTTTGGTTGAAATAACCGTATGAATTCCACCAACTTTATTACACACTTCCCAACTGGTTTCAAACAAATAATCGGGTTTAATATTATTATTGCTCATATGATAATATTCAAAATATATTACAAATTTGCCAACTGCCTATTGCCAATTGCCAACTAAGTCAAAATAATCTCTCTACTTTTTCTTAACCCTGGTGACTTTTTTGTTTTTTCTTCCGGTTTTTGAAATACCTGGAGTTTTAGTTTTTCCAGGTGTTGCTTGAGATGAAGCTTTTTTAGTCCCGGAGGTTTTTGGTTTAGATATGTTGAGTTTTAATTTATTAACCTCTGACATATATTTTTTAAGTAAATCTTCTTTTTCAGCAACAAGTAGTCTCAACTTAGCCAGTTCTTTATCTGTATTTGTTTCAGGCATAGCAGTATTTAATCTGATCTCAAAATCACTCAGCACATTCATATAATTGATAAATGCCTCATAAGGTGATTCATAAGGATTAAAATATTCATGCACATCTCCGTCAGAAAAAAACTTGGTGCACATATAATAAAAATGGTCGCTTGTCTGAAGCCAATTCCAGTCTTCCAGAATTGCCGGGTCTTTGCATTTGCTAATCTTACCTGAAAGCGAATATAATTTATTAAAAGCTTCTTCCTGGAGATCGTTTCCCAGCCAGGCTGTTAAATCTCTCTCTTCATCAGCCCATGAAATCGGATGTGGAACATGGATAGCCGAAACAGGTTGTAATTTTTCTGCTACTTCCGAAGGTGTACTGAAAGTAAAGTTAGAATTATTAAGAACAGTTTCCGGAAAGAATTTCAGGAAATCAAAAATTCCTGTTTCATGCCATTGATGTTCTCCAAAGGTTTCATAGTCCATAAATAGATTAACCACCTCTTCTTTTGGATCAAGGTTATTCAGCCAACCAACAAATTTCTCAGTAGTCAGAGGCCATTCTTCCCATGCATTATTAGAAAAGCGAAAAGCAATATCGTCACTTAATTTAAAATTTTTAAGCAAAATTTTCAATCTTGGTTTAATAGCATTGTAATAAAGATAATTTGGACTTTTCCAGCCCAATACATGTTTGGCACCTTCCGTGAGCATTGTCTTATATCCCATTTCAGAAACCATTTCACCTATTTCATCAGAATAAATTAACTCAGTATTCCTAAATACAGAAGGTGATTGATTAAAGTGTTTTTCGATTTTCTGACTATGAGTTTTTACTTGTTCACAAAATGCTTGTTTGTCTTTTAATGCCACAAGTGAATGAGCATTTGTTTCTGCAAGAAACTCAACAGACCCTGACTCAGCGAGTTTTTTAAATGATTCCAATACCTCTGGTGCATATAATTCAAACTGTTTGATTGCCACTCCTGATATGGAAAAGGCAACTTTAAATTTTCCATTATATTTCTGTATCAGATCAAATAAGATTTCATTAGCCGGAAAGTAACATTTCTCAATGATTTTCTTCATAACTGATTCATTCAGGTAATCATCGTAATAATAATGATCATTCCCTATGTTAAAAAACCGGTATTTTTTTAATCTGAAGGGTTGATGAACCTGGAAATACAGACAAATTGTTCTCATAAAAAGAATTTAATTACTTATCAATATTTTGCATTTATAACTTCCTTATCAATTACCTCCGGTGATCTCGCAAGCTCGGTTCATAGAATTCATGAATTTTTCAGGTTAATGAAAGCGCCTTATTGTAAATCTCCTTTACTTTCAATGCTGAATTCTCCCAACTTAGATCATCCACTTCCTTTTTGCCATATTTTGTAAACATCTTTGTTAAAGCAGAATATTTCAAGATACTATAAATTGAATCTGCTATCGCATCAATATCCCAGAAATCCGTCTTAATCGCATGAGTAAGAATCTCAGCTACTCCCGATTGATTTGAGATAATAACCGGAACATTAGATTGTAAAGCTTCAAGTGGGGATATTCCAAATGGTTCCGAGATAGAGGGCATAATATAAACATCACTCAAACGTAGCATTTCATAAACATCATCTCCTTTTAAGAAACCTGTAAAGTTAAATTTATTTGTGATTCCCAACCTGGCAGTCATCATTATCATTTTGTTCATCATATCACCACTTCCAGCCATAACAAAACGAACATTATCCATTTTTTGTAAGATTTTACTTGCTGCCAGAATGAAATATTCAGGGCCTTTCTGAAAAGTAATCCTACCTAAAAAAGTAACTATCTTTTCATCAGTGCCTTTTTTATATTTTGCTTTCTCAATTTCATTTAGCGGTTCCACTGCATTATAGACTGTAAAAACTTTGGCAGGGTCTATATGATATTTATTAATTACCGTATTACGGGTAAGGTTACTGACAGTAATAATCAAATCGGCAATATCCATTCCCTTTTTTTCAATTGCATAAACATCGGGATTAACCTTCCCTCCACTCCTGTCAAAATCGGTAGCATGTACATGTACAACAAGTGGTTTTCCGGAAACCTCTTTTGCTGCAATTCCGGCAGGATATGCCAGCCAGTCATGAGCATGGATCAGATCAAACTCGTTTTCTTCCGCGATTACAGAAGCCACGACGGAGTAGTTTGTAATTTCTGTTAACAGATCAGGACCATATTTGCCCGAAAATATTATTTTCCCTTCGCTGTCAACCTGAATAAAATTATATCTCCCTGAAACTTCTTTTTTCGATAATCGCCAGAAATCCTCAGGATCTACATAAGGAACAATACCCGATTTCACTTCCAGATAATCCATTGCCTTACTAAAGTTCTTTAAATTGAGCTTCCTTTTTGTGATCGGTATATCTCCTGCTCCAAGAAGCTTAACTGACCTCTGATCCTCATCCCCGTAAGCTTTAGGAACGACAAAAGTAACATCAATATCCTTGATTCTGGAAAGTCCTTTTGTCAATCCATAACTGGCAGTTCCTAATCCGCCTGAAATATGTGGAGGGAATTCCCAACCAAACATTAAAATTTTCATATTTCCTGTTTTTACTACGAGCTGTACTAAATTTTACATTATCTATCTAGTATTTTAGCGTACCAAGAAAGTCACTTGTATTTTTCAATCAATCTCATTATTCTTAATATTTCGGCAACACTCCATGCCTGTGAAATTGCTCCTTTTGGCTTATGTGGAGGATTTCCATCATAAATCTCAGAAATTGAACTAATTCCATGTTCACACATAACTTCTTCAAACCCTTCAATCAATTTGCTCACGAATTCAACTCCTCTTTCCTTATATATTTTTAAATAACCTTCACAAAAGTGGCCCAGCAGCCATGGCCAGACTGTTCCCTGATGATATGCCTTATCTCTCTGTTCCTGATTTCCCTCATATACACCTTTATAATCCGGTGATTTTGGTGATAAGGTCCGTAACCCCCTGGGAGTCATCAATTCTTTTTTAATTCTCGCTAATACCTGTTCTTTAATTTCATCATTCAAAGGACTGTATTTCAATGAAACAGCAAACACCTGATTTGGTCTTACAGAAAGATTTTTATATTCACTATCAACATAATCTGCGAGATAAGATTTTTCCGGACAATAAAAAGTTTCTAAAAATGATTCCCTTATTATCTCAGGAATATTTTTCCATGATTCAATAAATTTTTTATCCTTTGCTTTTTCGGCAAGCTCAAGGCAAAACATTACAGCATTATACCATAATGCATTTATTTCAACGGCATATCCTTTCCTCTGCGTTACAGGTTTTCCATCTACAATCGCGTCCATCCAGGTCAAAGCTTTTCCCTCTTCACCTGCATATACTAATCCGTTTTTCTGCATTTTAATATTAAAGCCCGTCCCGTTACGGTATGCTTTAAGGATAGATTTCAAAGCAGGTCCATATCTTTCCCATACAGAAATATCATTGTTTATGTATTCAGCATATTTCTGAACAGCCCAGGAGAACCATAAAGGAGCATCCACCGAATTATAAGACAGATCGTTTTCAGTCCCCATATTAGGGAAAAGTCCTTCCTTCAACATCGAAATTTGGGTGTCCAGTACTGCTTTGCAGGTTTTGGGATCATCTATGGAAAGAGTTAAACCCGGTAACGAAATAAAAGTATCCCGGCCCCAGGAACCAAACCATGGAAATCCGGCTATTAACTCTGTTCTTCCATTTTTTCTTACAATAAATTGTTGTGCTGCATTGATAAGACAGTTCCTAAAATCGCTTCTGGGAACTCTCTTTTTTTCTTCAATCGTGAATTTTCTTTTCAATCCTGCCGGATTAACTTCGATTGTACTTCCTGAAAAAACAATACTTTCGCCTTTCTTTATCGCCATTTCAAAGTACCCCGGCACAAAAAGATCCTCTTTATAATCATATCCCCGGGCCTGTTCTTCCGCATATTCGATATTGTAGTACCAATCTGGTACGGGAATAAATTCCGGGGTTTTAGAAAATTGCATATAGAGATATGGGTAATTGTCATATAATCTCGATTTTATCCCATTGGCAATAAATTCAATTTTTGTATTGGCATCCATATTTGCTTTACTCAAAGAATGTGTATTCCTGAAAGCCAGAAAAGGTTTAAACCGGAGCCGGGTTTCAGAATGAGACTCCAGCAGAGTATATCTTATAAGTATCTGTTCCGTATTCTCAACCAGTAATCTTTCTTTACTCAATACAACTCCACCAACCCGGATAATTGTTCTGGGAATTGTTTCAATTTCAAGATCCCTGACATATTTATGCCCTCCGGGTTCATAAATGTTACCCTGGTATTTGTGAATCCCAATATTAAACTCTTTCCCGTGTTGAATAATAGTTCCATCTAAAGAAGATAATAATACATGCTTACCACCAATTTGTTCAACAGGACATATTAATAAACCATGATATTTTCTTGTATTGCAACCTATAATGGTCATGTTTGCAAATGCACCTGCCCTGTTTGACCTCAATATCTCCTTGCTGAGAGAATATTCCAGGTTAATCAATTGTTGCTTATCGAATTTCAGGTAGTTCATAAAAATAATCTGGTTATTAAAATTAATGAAAATGTAATCATCTGGTTTTGAGAAATAACCAAACGAAACCAAAACTCATGAAACGAGTGCAAATTTCCAAAATAATAATGTGTTATTCAAATGAATAGAAACATTTATTTTAAAAATGACGTAAATAATACATTGTTACTCAAACCATAAAATTTAATTATCTTCGCAGGATTAATCAAAAGTGTTATGTCCGCAAACCGGGAAATAAAACATTTATGAAAAACCGAAAGTTCAAAAATATTTTATCACTTAAATAAATAGAAAAAATGAGAAAAATTCTGATATTATTTATTGTAGTATTATTTGCCGCCTCTTGTTCCAAAAGCGGTTATAAGATTTCCGGAACCCTGGAAAATGCAGCTGGCAATACCCTGATCCTGGAACTGGTGAAAACACAAAGCCTCGAAAACATTGATTCTGTAGTGGTTGATGCTTCCGGGCATTTTGAAATGAAAGGAGAACTGGAAAATGCTGATTATTTCCTGTTAAGAAAAGACCCCGAAAATTTTATTACTCTAATACTTGAACCCGGACAACAACTCTCAATTACAGGAGATATTAAGAGCTTTGCAAAGAATTATGATGTAACTGGTTCTGCCGGATCAAAATTGATAAAAAAGTTTCATACAAAACTTGACGAAACCTTAGACAAAATAACAGAGCTGAACAATATATATAATGAAAATCTTGGTAGCCCCGATATGGCAGAGATAGTGAAGGACCTGCAGGAAAGATCGAAGAAAATACTTGAAGAACAAAAGGATTATTCCACTGAATTTGTCAGAAATAATGTAGGGTCACTTGCAAGTGTGCTTGTATTATATCAACAGATATCCCCACAATATAATCTATTTGACCCCATGAAAGATTATAAATATTTTTGCATGGTTGATTCGGCTATTTTTGATAAATACAGTCAATCAGATGCAGCTTTATCATTACATTCTCATGTAACAAATATTAAGCAGCGATTAGAAAAAATAAGGGAGAAAGAAGAATTGCTGAATCCGGGATCTCTCACTCCCGAGATAGCACTTCCAACTCCTGAAGGAGATACAATAAAACTCTCCTCAACCCGGGGCAAAATAGTACTCCTCGATTTCTGGGCTGCCTGGTGCCAACCCTGCCGTACTGAAAACCCTAACCTTGTCGCTAATTATAAAACATATCATGATAAGGGCTTTGAGATATTTCAGGTTTCACTTGACCAAACACGAGATCAATGGCTCAAAGGAATTGAGGATGACAAACTGGGAGGATGGATTCATGTAAGCGATCTTAAATACTGGAATTCAGTGGTTGTTCCGGCTTATTATATTGAAGGTATCCCCGCGAACTTCCTGCTTGACAAAGAAGGGAAAATCATCGCAAGAAATTTAAGAGGTGAAGCTCTGAGTAATAAACTAAAAGAGATTCTTGAATGAAAAAAATCATTCTTATCCTTCCCCTTACAGTTCTGTTTGCCTGCGGACGAAATCATATTAAAGTAAACGGGTTTGTTAAAGACACTGAGAAGGAAATGATCTACCTTGACAAAATGGACGCCGGGGAAATTGTTTCTGTTGACTCATCCGGAATTAACAAACACGGGAAATTTAATCTTAAAACAAAGTCACACGAACTAAATTTTTACCGTTTACGCATTTCGGATAATAATTTTGTGACCTTACTTACAGGTCCCGGAGAAAAAATCAGGGTAACCTCAAATAAAGAATATCTTCCTGAAAATTATGAAATAACAGGTTCAGAGAATTCTCAAAAAGTAAAACTCCTTGACAATCACCTGCTGGAAACCCAGAAAAAGCTTGATTCCCTTACCAATATTTTTAAAAAACTTAATGATAAACCCGGGTTTGATACAATCAGCAAAAAGCTGGACGAAGCATACCAGAAGGTTGTAAATGAGCAGAGGAATTTCAATATCAGGTTTGTTCTGGAAAATCTTAACTCACTTGCCTCAATCAAAGCTTTGTACCAAAAGTTTGATGAGAACACCTATGTTTTATTTAAGAACCGGGATCTGCAATACCTCAAGATAGTTTCTGATTCATTACAAAAGGCATATCCTGAATCTAAACATACAAAAGCACTTGTAGCAGACCTGGAAAAGGGCTTGAACCGTTATAACCAATTACGTTTTAATCAAATGATGGAGAATATGCCCAAAACAGCACTGGATGTTCAATTACCCAATATTAATGGAGATACGATAAGCTTATTATCAAATCAGGGCAAATATGTTCTTTTAAGTTTCTGGTCAACCGCTTCTGAGGCATGTGTAAAGGAAAACCTGGCATTTAAATTATTATATAAGAAATATAACCTAAAAGGATTTGAAATATACCAGGTATGTATTGACAATGATATTGCAAAGTGGAAAAAAGCAGTGAAATTTGATGAATTACCATGGATATCTGTTATTGACACAGATACTGAAAGTTCAGTGGTAACCCGTATGTTCAATGTCAGGTCTGTTCCTGTCAACTATATGCTCGACAGAGAAGGAAATATTATTGGCAAGGATTTTCATGGAAGGACTTTGAATATAAAAATGAACCAGCTTTTTGAATAAGCACTAAATCAATTGTGAAACCCGGGGAAAAAATATATTTCGCGTCTGACTTCCACCTTGGATTTCCTTCTCATGAAAAAAGTTTAGAGAGGGAAAAAAAGATTGTCAGTTGGCTTGACAGCATCCGTTCCAATGCAAGGGAGATCTATCTATTAGGGGATATTTTCGATTACTGGTTTGAGTACAAAAGGGTAGTTCCCAGGGGATTTACACGGTTTCTGGGAAAGATTTCCGAGATCACTGACTCTGGTATCCCGGTCCATTTTTTTACCGGAAATCATGATATCTGGGTTTTTGATTATCTGCCCCGGGAGACAGGAATAATTCTGCATCGCGAACCGGTGATCAAAGAATTTGACGGTTTGAAATTTTATCTCGCGCATGGTGACGGATTAGGCCCTGATAACAGCAAATACAAGCTACTAAAAAAAGTATTTACCTGTAAAATCCTTCAATGGCTTTTTGCCAGATTACATCCCAATTTTGCAGTTTGGTTCGCTCATAAATGGTCGCGTAGCAGTAGATTTTCAAAAGTGAATGATCCATTCAAAGGTGAAAACAAAGAATCACTTATAATTTATGCCAAAGAAATGCTCAAAACTCAATACTTCGACTATTTCATTTTTGGTCACCGGCATATTCCCTTAAATCACCCCTTAACAGACAAATCCCGGTTTATTCATCCTGGCGATTGGATAGATAATTTCAGCTATGGTGTTTTTGATGGTAAAAAAGTAGAGGTGAAATTTTTTATTTCAAAATAAACGCGATCAGTACTCCCAGGTAGTTACCAACAGCATAACCTGCAATTCCAACTGTCAAACCAGTGAGAATAATTTCCCTGTTCTTCAATGCACCTGCAATAACCGGAACGAAAGGAGGAGAACAGATCAATGCACTTCCCGATATTATTACCGTATCAGCATCAATCTTAAACAATTTGGCTATAAAAATGTGCAATATATGAGATCCGAACATTGCCAGTCCGACATACCAAAATAATGAAAATGAAATATTTGCCAGTTTGGTAAGATCTGCCATTGAAGAAACTACCAGGCAGAAAATCAGGATAATATACATTCCTGTCTGAAAAGTCTTTTTAATCTGTTTTATCTTTGGCACAAAAGAAAATGCAATACCAAAAGTTGTAATAAGAAGTATAATCCCAGCGGTGGAAAAGTCTTCCGGTAACAGCATGCTTAATGCATAACTGACACCTACAATTACAAGAGATAATCCAAATGCTCCCAATAAAGGTAACAATGTGCCTTTTTTGAACATTCCGCTGTAATCATCAAAGCTTTCCTCAGTATTGATTTGAGCAGGATTCATTTTTGCATTATCCAGCTTCTTATACGGTGGGAGGATAGTAAGGAAAACCTTCTGCCCGACAGAAAGAATAAAAACCAAATACAAAGCACCTAGTGAAACTTCATATGTATGAGTCATAATATAGAGTTCCTGATCCACATCCAGGGCAGTTTTCATAGCAGCAAGGTTAGGAGTGCCACCGGTATAAATTCCAACCAGCATACCTGCCACTTTCCATATTTCATCAATACTCCCCCTGAAAATGAAGTATCCGGCAAAGATCATAACAACCACTGTAAACAGGCCAATTACCAGTGAAGTCATTGCTGTTCCTGCCATTTTGAACCATTTCTTCACATCTATTGAGAACAAAATAAGAGGCAGGGCAATAGGAATCGTAAGATTTGTCATCAGGTTTTGATATTTATCCGCACCTTCGGGTAAAATGTCAATATTCCCAAGAATTAATCCTATTGCATAACAAATCAGTACGGCCCCTACCTTTTTCATAATTGAAAACTGGGTTTCCAGATATAATATAATTACAGGAGCAATCACAAAAAAGATGATCATAATAATTAACCTCAGGCTCATAACTCTATGATTTAGTTAATATAGAAAAAAGGAAATTAATAGATAATTTAACTGGAGGAGTATCATGTAGGTAACTATTGATACTTAATATAATTTTAAAACCTCTAATTAAATAAAAAAAACAGAAAATATAGTTTATTGTTTAGAATTAATATCAATTCAATTAATTTAAACGATTCATTTTTTTGTAATTTTCGCAAGGTTTATAAAGTTCATTAATATGACTTTTTCAAATAAAGTAGTCTGGATTACAGGTGCTTCTTCTGGTATTGGTGAAGCCCTGGTATATGCATATGTGAAGCAGGGAGCAACAGTAATAGCTTCATCCCGAAATAAAAAAAAGCTTCAACAGGTTAAGAAAAATTGTGGTGAGAACGAAAATTCCTGTTTTATTCTGGTACTGGATATGGAGCAACAGGATAACTATCCGGAACTGGCAGAAAATATTATTAATATTTATGAAAAGATCGACATATTACTCCATGTAGCAGGAGTTAGCCAGCGATCGTCAGATGAAGATATCTCTCTTGAGACAATCAGGAGAATTTTTGAAATAAATTTCTTCGGAACAGTAGCACTAACCAAAGCTGTTCTGCCCTATATGAAAGAACAAGGGTATGGACATATTGCAGTTACAAGTAGTATTGTTGGAAAATTCGGGTTCCCAATGAGATCTGCCTATTCAGCTTCAAAACATGCCTTACACGGATATTTTGAAACTTTGCGGGCTGAACTTCACGGGAAAAATATTTCAATTACTATTATTATACCCGGTAGGGTTAATACAGCGATATCAGACAATGCACTAACAGGTGATGGTAAGCGTTGGGGAAAAAGGGATGCCGGGCAAGCAGGTGGTTTCCCGGCTGAAAAAGCCTCAAAGATTATTCTAAAATCCATCAGTAAAAAGAAAAAAGAGGTCTTAGTTGGAGGGAAGGACCTTATTATGGTGCATTTGAAAAGGTTTTTCCCGGCAATTTTCTGGAGAATAGTACACCGTATTAGTCCAACTTGATGGATTTTAAAAATAAGTTATTAGCTTTGACGAAATTATTTCCATTATGAACAATGCAATTATTAGCGGGATACAGCAAGTCGGTATTGGAGTTTCCAATCTTAAGGAAGCATGGAAATGGTACAGGGAAAATTTTGGAATGGATGTAAGGGTTTTTGAAGAAAAAGCACAAGCCGGACTTATGAAATTATATACGGGCGGAAAAGCACGCAGTCGCCATGCAGCATTAGCTCTGAATCTTCAGGGCGGCGGCGGATTTGAAATCTGGCAATATACCGACAGGGTTCCTGAAGCGCCCGAATTTGATATTTGTCTTGGTGACCTGGGTATTTTTGCCGTTAAAATAAAAACCAAAGATGTAAAAACCACCTATGAGCAATTTAAATTGCGAAACCTTAATCTTCTCGATAAGGTACAACAAGATCCACGGGGTGAAAAATATTTCTTTGTCAAAGATCCTTATGGAAATCTATTCCAGGTAGTAAATGGAAACAGCTGGTTTAGAAAAGAAAAGAAGCTTACAGGTGCAGCTTATGGTGTAATAATAGGCACTTCTAATATGGAGCTTGCCAGGAAATTTTATTCTAACATTCTCGGATACGATCAGGTAGTTTATGATAAAACGGGGATTTTTAATGATTTTGCAGGTATAAATGGTGGTGACCAGAAGATTCGCCGTGTGTTGTTATATCACAGTAAAGACCGCCTGGGAGCTTTTAGCAGAATGTTTGGCACCAGCTATATCGAATTGATAGAATCAGCAAACCGGAAACCGAGAAAAATTTTCCAGGGACGCCTGTGGGGCGACCTTGGGTTTATTCATCTTTGTTATGATATCAGAGGAATGCGCGAGATGAAAAAAATGTGTCAGCAAGGTGGGTTTCCTTTTACAGTTGATAGTGAAACAGATCATGAAAGCAGTGTTTTTGATATGGGTGAAGCAAGCGGACATTTTGCATATATTGAAGATCCTGACGGTACATTAATTGAATTTGTTGAAACACATAAAATACCTATTATAAAGAAACTTGGCTGGTACATGAACTTAAGTAATCGTCATCCTGAAAAGGCACTGCCTAACTGGATGATCAACGCTCTGCGATTTAACAAGGTAAAAGATTAATGTATAACAAATTTAATAACTGTTTTTTAATGCTCTTTTCTTAAACTTTAGTTATTAATTATATTTATAAACAACCAATCTTCAACTTCCCCTATCCGGTCAAAACGCATGATATCACTGGATGGAGCCAACGCGATCACTGCTTATGTACTTGCAGAGATTCTGACACTTGTTTTTTACAGCAGCATTTTTGGAGGAGCCTCACTTAATGGTTTATTTATGGATGCTATGACCAGCATAGGAGTTGCTGCAAAACTGGCTTCCCTGATGTATGCAGTAATATATGCTTATAATATTTATCCCGACATATATTCTGTACCGGAAAAAATCTTTATTAAAGTCTGATCTATATAAGGTAAACCTGTCAGGATACATTGTGAGGACAGGAATTTAATTTATGCTATTCATATCTCAGGGAATCAGCCGGGTTTTTAAGTGCAGCACGTATCGACTGAATACTTATAACGGCATAAGCAATGACAAGAGCTATAACAGATGCTGCTACAAACGACCAGACAGGGAGGTTGATCCGGTAAGCAAAATTTTGCAACCATTGTTTCATAAAAAACCATGCAGCCGGCCAGGCGAAAAGGTTCGCTAACAAAACCCAGATGGTAAAATTAAAATTTAACCTGGATACGATCCTGGAAACAGGAGCACCCATTACCTTCCGAATACCGATTTCCCGGGTTCGTTGATCTGCCACAAATGAAGCCAGTCCATATAAACCAAGACAGGCGATAAAAACAGCCAATATTGAGAAAATGGTGAACAATTTACGTGTTTGCTTTTCATTCATATACAAGTTCTCGTAATCCTGGCTAAGGAATGAATACTCAAATGGTTTATTCGGAACAAACTTATTCCAGATGGTTTCTGCATATTTTAAGGTCTCAGAGATATCCTCTGTATTAGATCTTACCGATATATATCTCTGGGGCGATTTATAGTATCCTCCACTAAGGAATAAAGCCATGGGCCTGATTTCCTGATGCAATGATTCATAATGGTAATCATCAATAACACCTATTACCGTAAAATCACCCCTGTCGCTTGACCAGTTATTGACTTTTTTACCAACAGGATCTTCCCAGCCAAGCAGCTTAACAGCTTTGTGGTTTAATACTGCAGCTGCCGAGTCAGATGGGAAATCTTTAGAAAAGAATCGTCCCGTTCTGAGATTTATTTTCAAGGTATTTAAAAAATCGTAATCGCATACACAGATATTCAAGGTAAAACTTTTCTCCACACCTTCTGCACCAAAACCCCAGTTGCTAAAACCCCTTCCAGGTAAAGTATTCGATCCTGAAATACTGGAAACACTGCTATGTTCACTTACCAGGTTTTTAAAAGCTTCCGTATTAGAACCCAATACTCCGGGATTTTTAATAACCAGAATCTGTTCTTTTTCGAATCCAAGATCTTTGTTCTGGAAATAGCTCATTTGCCGGAATATGATAAATGTCCCGATGATAAGAAAAATAGATATAGCAAATTGAATAATAACCAGTACATTACGGAGCCATATCCCTCCACGGCTACTGCCCGATTGACCTTTCAATACAGTAATTGTTTTAAATCCTGAAAGGAAAAAAGCCGGATAAGAACCTGATATGAGTCCAACGATCAAGCCCAGAGCAATCAATAATGGAATAACAATAAAGTTGTCGAAATAATGAATTTCTATCGGTCTTCCCACAAAATTCCGGTACATGGGCAGCAAACTTTCCACAAGGATCAGAGCCAGTATAAGTGCAATAAAGCTATAGAAAACCGATTCACTCAGGAATTGTTGTACCAATTTAAATCTGCGGGATCCAACAACCTTTCTTAATCCCACTTCCCGTGCCCTGAGGGATGATCTTGCTGTGGAAAGGTTCATGAAATTAATACAGGCAATTAATAGTACAATAAAACCCAGAACAGTGAATATATAAACGTATGTTTTATTACCATTGGGCTCAAATTCTCCATTGAGATCAGAATTTAAATGGATATCCGTCAGTGGCTGAAGGAAATATTCCCAGTAATTACCCTTAGAAACCCATTCATCAAAAGAATCACCCCCCATATATTTCCGTGTAAAGTCGGGCAATTTAGCTTCTAACCCTTCTCTGGAGGCACCCTTTTTAAGCAACAGGTAAGTAATAAAATTATTCGACGTCCAACCCGTATTGTTAATCATCGACGGGAAGCTTATCAGGGATACAAGATAATTATAATGGAAATGAGAATTACCCGGTATCTTTTCAGAAACACCCGTAATCTTAAAATCCATTACCCCAAACCAATCCGAAAAATCGACAGTGAGGACTTCTCCAACTACATCGGATTTTCCAAAAAGTTTTAGTGCTGTTTGCTCGGTAATTACAATGCTATTAGGTTGATTTAATACTGTTTCATTCGTTCCATAAATTAGAGGAACGGAAAAAATATTAAAAAAAGTGGAATCGACCAGAAACATATCATTATCATATATGGTTTGATCCCCGCGAATAACGGGTATTTCATCCAAATCAATGAATTTTGCACCAGTTTCAATCTCAGGAAATTCATCAAGAAGTTTTAAAAAAGTTATAGCTGAAGAAAAGGTCTGGTTAATTTTTGTATCACCTATCAAAGCTCTTACAGCAACTCTGTAAATTCTGTCATCTTTCTCATGAAACTTATCATAACTTAATTCATAAGTCACAAAAAGAAAAATAAGAATACTGCATGCTATACCAATGGCAAGTCCAATAATATTAATTAACGAAAACCCTTTATACCTGATAAAGTTCCTGAAAGCAACTTTGAAATAGTTTTTAATCATGGCTTTTTTAAATAATTAAATATTTATCATAAATCCAAGACATTCAAAACAAGCAAATTATAACTACTATTAATGACAGATTATTTCCCGGATAGCTGCAAATTTCTTTCATACTTACATATAAATATAAGGTTGCACCGGTTTGGGGCAACTGCTATTGAAATATGTTAGAAGAACTGATACAGGATTAAGTACCTGCATATACTATCAATCCTAATCCGATCACAAAACAAACAAACATCAAAGCTAACAACATATTTGTTCCCTTAGGAGCATCCTTAAACTCCTTCCATATAAACACTCCCCAAAGGGCGGCAATTAGTGTAGCTCCCTGTCCTAATCCATAAGAAATTGCGTATCCGGCTTTACCCGCTGCAATAATATTCAAAGACATTCCAATACACCAGATAATTCCACCAAGAAAACCTGTTGAATGAACTTTTAAACTTCCACTGAAGTATTGCTTATACGTTACAGGATCGCCTTCAACAGGTTTCTTCATAAAAACAGTATTGAAAATAAAATTACTTACTAATATGCCAATTGCAAAAATGAATACAGCTGTATATGGAGTAAGTTTTCCCAAAGCAGGATTTACAAAATCAGTTGACATAGAACTGGCAACAAATCTGTAAAACAATGCCATCAAAACCCCCGCACAAATGGACAAAAGAATCCCTTTTGTTGATACTTTTTTATTAGTTTTAGTTAACTTATTGTAAGCAACAGCATCAAGAATAATTGCTATAGCTATCAATCCTATCCCGGAAAAAAGGATAACAGCATCGCCATAGGGTGCAGCTATATAATTGATTAACACACCGAAAACCAGGGCAATTCCAATCCCCACAGGAAAGGCAACAGACATTCCGGCTATGGCAATAGCTGCAACCAGTAGTATGTTAGCCAGGTTAAAAATCACACCTCCAAGAAATGCATTGGACAGGTTATTCCATTCTGCTTGTTTAAGATCATTAATAAAACTTCTCCCATTCTCTCCAAAACTTCCTAATAAAAAAGCAGAAACCAGGGAAAGGAACAGAATTCCAATAACATAGTCCCAATAAAAAAGTTCAAAGCGCCATGTTTTACCGGCAAGCTTCTGGGTGTTTGCCCACGATCCCCAGCACAACATGGTTATTAATGTAAAAACTATTGCCAGAGTGTAAGAAGGGACTATATACATGGTAGGTGGATTTTAGTTTATGAATTTATTTTTCGTATGTTTTTTGCTCGTCTGAATAAACAACAATATCTCCTAACCAAAGTTTATATCCCGGTTTTGGATTAATAAGCTTCACCCTCACTTTATGCTTTTGTTTTGGCAGGTTATATTTCCAGCAGATATCATATCTTCTGGTAGTAAAAGATGTAGGAAGTTTCACTGTTTCTGATAATTCCTCATCAATAAAAACATCTGTAACATGGATATAATCTTCAACCATTTCGTCATCTTTTTGTGAACTGCCTGTTAAGACAAATCCTGTTCCTTCAAACTCAAAAACATATTCAGAATTTTCTTTGTTCATCGTTTCCTTTCCCCAATCTACCTGTTTTCTTTCAACAGGAAAATGTCCTTCAAATGCCTGTTCAAATTTTACAGTTTCCGGTTCCTGAAGCCTGATTACCAGATTAACTTCATCAACAGTCCCCCCGTTTTGTTCAACCATTTGAAGAGCATGTTTATAACCCATCCGGTAAACATCATTTAGAGAAATTGAGGTATATTTAAAATCGATATCTTCAACTTCTGCAAGTCCCATTTTCCAATATTCCGGAATATTCCTATATCCAAGTACTGTTCCCAGAATACCTCCGGCGCTTGCCGGGTTACAGTCAGAATCCTGTCCGCAACGTGTACTGATATCAACAGTTTTTCCAAAATCTCCTTCTCCGTAAAGAAGTCCGATCACTATATAGGCAGCGTTAATTTTTGCATCAATATTAAAAGCCCTGAATACTCCATTAGGACATCCGATATCTGAAGACCATTTTTTTTCTACTTCAAACCATGTTGCTTTCCAGTCATCAGGATATTGATGATACCAGCCAATTACATCATTAATACACTGATAAAATTGACTTTGCTCAGGAATGGTTTTTAATGCTTCACTTACGATATCTTCTACATTATGGTAAACAAATGCCAGAGAATACATTGCTGCAACATACACACCACCATACCATCCGTCACCGTAGTTCATTATATGTCCAATCTTATCGCAAATCTCTGTTGCAGAATTGACCATTCCCGGTGCCATTAGTCCGGCAAAATCAGCTTCAATCTGGAAATCGATATCATCAGCATGCGGGTTATTTGTCCAGTGTCCTGACTCCGGAGGATCAATCCCGTTAAGAATATTATATCGTGCTGCCTGATTTGCATGCCACAGCCTATAGTCGGCATTGGCAAATGCTTTTGCATGCGACAGTGCCGGAGCATCCAGTCCTTCGTTTTCAAAAACCTCAACAAAAGTCAGGTCCATATAAATGTCATCATACAGCCCGGGAGCATTATCATACCAGCTTTTAATATATCCGTCATACCATGGTATTGGCTGGTACTCCTGTATCATTGTTCCGTTAAATCTGAATTCTGTCGGACCTCCGTAAGTACAGCCAATTACCTGACCTGCCCATCCTCCTTTAATCTTGTCTGATAGTTTTTCCCTGGGAATAATAATTTCTTC
>JADFUQ010000003.1 GCA_015222065.1 Bacteroidota bacterium | reverse complement strand
TGCTTTAGCAAATCGTCCGGATGAATTTAACGTCCAGTCATTAAATTGTCTGTTTTCTTTTTTGTCAATACTCGCTTTGTAATCTGAAGAATGCTCGTAAGAACAATTAGCTAACACGGGGTAGGGTAAATTATTATCTCTGTGAACAGTCATTTTACCATCCAGATACTCAATTGTGGCGACGTTTCCTTCGACATCAGAAACCAGGAAATGCAGAGGAGATACAGAAGTGAAAGATATTCTTACCAGGCTGTCGCTGGCAATTACATCTTTTACAGATTTAGAATTGTCCAGCTGATATTGTATCCACTGAAGTTCAGAAAGACCATATCGTTCATCTAATTGAGGGTAAACAGTTTCCTGAAGCCACATTTGTTCAATTACCAGGCCGGCTTCATTCATTCCGCCATAAGGAAATTCTTTACCAATTTGATTAAAAGTTATGCTTCCATATTTTGAGATCCACTCCAAAGGCTTTTCGGGGGGTCTAATAAAAGCTATCTTTCGCATATTTCTCTTATTTATGTGAATATGCCCTACACCTACCGGAAAATCATAATTCCGGCCAAAAACAATATTTCCTTTTTTATCTGAAAAAGAAAAAGTTGTACAAGCTATTACTGCATCTGCAATCAAAATAAAAATGACTGCTGTGAACATTTTTTTCATTTTTTATCCTTTTTAGTTACAATTAAATACTTTGTTGTGTGTTCGTGTTTTAATATCGTTTATTTTTTTGTAGTTGAATACATATTTTTTTATTTCATTTTCGTTTTTAGATATTCCAACGCTTTATCTAAAGAAGGATCTTTCATCTGAATGTAGTCATTAAGTGTTGGTTTTACTTTAATGTCTGGCTTAACACCGTATCCAACAAATTCTCTATCGTCAGGATAGGTGTCTTTTATGGTGCAAACTAATGCAGAACCACCACCTGGAAGGTCAAATAATAAAGCTTCTCCAGTACTTCCACAAGAATTTTCTCCTATTTTTATAATATGCTTTTGATTGTCGGCATAAATTAAAAAATCTTCTGCTGCAGACACTGTATTGTGTCCAATAAGAATAACAGTCGGAATATTGATTTTTTGATATGTTGTTTTAAAGGTGACGGGTGCATAATCAAATAAATAGTAGTATTTGTCCTGACTGCATAATAAACTTTTTTTCGCCCATTCTGTTGTGTCTCCGGGTTTGACAAACCTTCCCCACGCTTTAAATGGTGGTATATGATTTCTACTCATACTTTTAGCTCCGTATAGTATTGTGTCGTTAGTCAGGTATTTAAGAATATTTGTGCCAATACGTGTGTTGCCACCAGCATTGAAACGCAAATCAATAATTAGTCCTTTTGCTTTATAGAGTTCAGGAAGTTTTTGTATAAATAACGTGTTAATCTTTGAATCTCTAAAAGAATTCAGTGCTACATAAACAATTTGATTAGCGTACCATTTAAAATCTAATAGTTGCCTCTCCTCAAAAGGTGGATAAACTTCTTTTTCAAGTGTGTTTTCGTGTATTAGAGAAAGCGTTTTCATTTTTCCTTCCGGAGTTTTTACCATAATATTATATTTTTGCCCTTTCAACCCTTCTAATAATCTCTTAACCGCTTCATCTTTTAATACATGATCTGTTGATGAAGAAATATAAGGTGCCACAAATTGATTTATATATTCTTGTGTAGGTAATCCGTTAACTTCTATTATTTCACTTCCAACAGGCAACTCGTTTTTTTTGCTTTGATTTGTCCGTATAATAATTGCTTTATCGTCAATATTTTTCAGGAAAATTCTATATGTGCCGAACATACTGTTATAAACAAGTGTGTCAATACTCTCCGGAAAACGAATATTAGTGTGTCCGTCTTTAAGTAAGGCGCAAAATTTTTGTAATGCCCGATAATATTCATAGTCATTTTCAGTTTGTTGAACGGTCTTTATCATCTCGCAATAGGTGCTGTCCCACTTAACCCTGTTAATTTTTTCCAGATAAACAAAGTTGTAATTTACTTCCTGCCAAAACTTTGAAAGTCCGTAGATTTTGTCTTCGTTAGTTAGAGTGTTTGGAATTTGAGCATTTGTTGTCAGTGTTGAAAGCATCAACAGGAAAATGTATATATTTTTCATCCTTTTTATTTACAATTAAACCCTTTATTATTTCCTTTTTGCTTTAAATGTGCCATTCGGCTGAATAAACAGAACTTCTAAGATTTTCTCCTTTTCTCCTTCTATGAATTCTAGTTTGTAACCTTCCAATGTTTTTAATGAAAATTTACACCTTCCAGTTGCAAGAAGCTCATATTCAGGCTGCCCCGGGACGAATAAAAATAATGTTTCGTCACCCTTCATGTATATCTTTACTGTTGTTCCGGATAATTCGTATTCCCCTATATATTTTTCTAAAATTTCTTTGTCGAGAGCAACCAAGTCAGGTATACGTTTGAATTTTATGGGATCCAGTGCTGGCTCCATTTTAACTTGCAGACTTGCTATTTCACCTGCATTATTTGTCATAAAATTAAAACGGAGTTCTGAAGTTTCTGTGGTATCAATGCCGGACTTTTCTACTTCAAAAGGTTCAAAAACGTCATAATGATAGTGTCTCAGCCAAAACTTCATCAATGGAAATTGAGCAAACAATGAATCTCTCTCTACTAACAAATCAAAACTTCCATACCCGGGATTCTCGTACGTTCCTGTATATTCTTCCAGGATATGGGATGTTTTGGTACCTGACTTCTTGTTTGTAACAGAAGTTAGTTTGGCTTCTTTTTGCTCCCTGGCGGTTTTTTCACTTCGTTTTTTTAATTCTTTGTTCCAATCAGTTGAAGATTCATCTAAAACCCTGTCGGCTATGATATTTCTTACTACAGAAGGTACCATCGAACCATTTTGATTAGTTAAAACTACTATGCCTATACTATCACTTGGGAAAAAGCATGTATTGGCAGAGAACCCGTTAATATTGCCACCATGCTGCACCCTGTAATGTCCTTTATAGGAAGAAATGAACCAGCCATAGCCGTAATTTGATAAATGTAGATCAGGGTGTTCTTTTTCAGGAATAGCTCCGCTAACCACCATTTGTGAACTCTTTGCCTGGTCAACAAAGGAAGACGGTAGTATCTCTATATCATTGAATTTACCTCCATTGATCCAGGTTATAAGCCAATTAGACATTTCATTCACACTACTGTTAATACTACCTGCGGGACTCATTGCAGCAATGTGGTAATAATCCATCTTCTGAATGATACTGTCATTTTTTAATTCATAGCCGAATGCAATATCTTCACTTTTTTCCAATTTATCTATGGACAAATTTGATCTTGACATTTCTAATGGTTCAAACAGTTTCTCTGACACGTTTTCTTCCCAGCTTTTACCGGTTACCTTTTCAATTATGACACCCTGAGCTAAATACATAAAGTTATTATAGTACCATTTTTCTCTTACACCGGCAAATGGTTCATGAAAAACAACGCGTTGTAAGAGACTGTCTTTCGAATTGGCTGGAAACAGGTACCATGAAAAATCATGACGCGGTAAACCGGTACGATGACTCATCATGTCCTTAATGGTTATTGAATTGCTCATTTCCTGGTTATAAAACTTAAACCCGGGAATATATGCACCCGGACGTTCATCAAATGAGATTTTATTTTCACTTTGCAATATCCCTATTAAAGAAGTGGTGAAAGCTTTACTGCAAGAGCCAATTGCAAAAAGGGTATTTGGAGTAACAGGAATTTTGTTTTCAAAATCCCGGTATCCAAATCCTTTAGCATAAATTATTTTGTTCTTTTCTACAACAGCGACAGCAAATCCCGGAGCTTTCCATGTTTCTAATACGACTTTTAATTCCTTATCAATTCCTTTTAGTCGTGTATTAAGATCCTGATTCTTTTTTTGAGCAATTGCCGGTGATACCAGCAAAATCGCAAAAACAATTAATGATATTTTTTTCATAATAATAAGGTTTTTGTAAGTACTTGATCCACATATTAGAATAATATATTTAAATTAGTTTTATCTATCACAGTAATCTGTCCATATTATTTAGCCCAATAAGGTTTTATGATTTTATTCTTCCCTTATTAACTCAAATTCACCTCCGCCTTGTTTCAATATCATTTTATTTTCTTCGGGCATAAATTCAAGTTTTAACATTGCCTGGTCAAATTTAAATTTATGAAGTTCGTATGCTTCCAATGAGAATGATGGCTGACCGGTTGCTTGTGCAATAAGCACGGTGCTATCTTTAGATATTGTTATTTTTAACGGATTGGTTGAGCTGCAATATACACCCAAGTATTGGTCTAAATCTTCACTTTTAAGTTTCAAACCTGGTTTAAATTCCGGCAATGTATATTCTTCATTATAGAATATTTTCAATGCACCTACCGTTATCTCTCTCTTAGGCATAACGACACCATTTGAAATGTACGTAATTAATGTACTATCTTTTGGGAAGTATGAAGCCGTTGTCTGAAATCCATCAATTCCTCCGGTATGCCCATACGCTTTACCAGCAAACAATTGAAACATACCTATACCATAGCCATCGATGATTTTTTTCATTTCTTGTAAAGAATTATTAGAAACCAGCTTACCTGTAAATAGGTGATTGTAAAAAATATTCAAGTCGGTAGGATTTGAAACAATACCTCCTGCACCAGCCGGGATACTCATATCAGTCTCTGTTGATAAATTCCAGGAGTAAGTTATAGTATAAGATAATGCTTCATTCTTTGCTGTATTGATTTTCCCTCCATAATATGTGTTCTTTAAATGGCAAGGATCTATTATTCTTTTGTTAAGGATTTCTGAATATTCTTTTTGTTCTATTTTTTCAGCAATATAGGAAAGTAAAACATAGTTTGTAT
>JADFUQ010000308.1 GCA_015222065.1 Bacteroidota bacterium | reverse complement strand
CTCCACGATACCGGTAATGTATTCGCGACGGGAGTAGTGTAAACCTGCTTCCCCTCCACTGGTCTGGTTAACCACTTCCGATCTGAATGGATTAATGATCCTGAGCGGTGTATAGCTGAAGTTACCAGAACCTGCATTACGCATCCACCTGGTGTAACATTTAAGAAAATAATTACCGGTCAATGCACTGGAAGGAATGGGCAGCATGCCATAGCACACCTGGTCTGAGAGATCAAATTTTGCCCGAGCCAGGCTTGTTCCGGTGGTCGATACCAGTTCTACATAAAGAATTGAACTCCAGGGACTGCCTTCCGACAGACCTTCTACAACAAGGTCTGCCCTGAAATTTATGTACTCATTGACCGCATACATGGAACGATCGGTAAATACTTCCACATGCTCCTTAATGAGGGATGCTTCACCATAAACATCCGGATCGAATGGGGAACGCTGACCAGATATGCCCGGAGACTTAAGGGCCAGTATTACCAGGAGCAATATCAGGATATGGGTTGATCTGAGCTGTTTCATGGTTACCAGTAATCAGGTTTTACATTAATGCCACCCCGGATCCTGCAATCAAAACAGATCCGATCTGCTGTCAGGTATGGGGAACCATACCCTGAGGGATTATTAGATTTCAGGTAATAAGGGAAATTATCTCCCGATTGAAAAGTACTGGTTGCGTCCTCCCACTCACAGGTAAGATAAGGGATCTTAAATTCAAACGGATCGTTTTCGCCGCTTATATTATCCACCATGATTCGTTTAGTCCGTTGCTGAGTGGCATAGAAAATGCCAAGAACTACTTCGTCCGGATCGGTGGTATTGTAAATGTTACCGATGGCACTGGAGGGCTGGGTCTCATACAATCCACCAGTTTCGCGGGATTGTGCCCTCATCTTCTCCCAGTAAACATATGATCTTCTGGTAAGTGATTGTTGCTTAACCAGCAGGCTGTACTTGACCTTGAGTCTGTCGGTCTCATTGGAGACAAAGTTCAGAGAATTTCTCTTCAAAGCATTCACAGATAGATTTCGGGTTGTTTTCGTATAAATCTCCCCGATGGGATAGGTCTTCCAGCACTTAAAAAAATGGTCATTGGAGTGAAAACTTATCACCTCCTCTCCTTCCCTCCGGATATATTGGCTGAAAAGGGCTGCCCAATACTCCCAGGTTTCTTCCAGCTGCCACATAAAATCCCTGGAATCGGAGGCAGAGCCAGTCATGTCCAAATAAAACTGAATGCCTCCAAGGATGAAGTCCGGATCTGATGTTTCCCTGGTTTCCACCTCATAATAAATGCTGTCGATGGGCGGACAGGCCAGGAGTGTATCATATTCTGAACAATACTCCCTTTGGTTCGGGGTAAATACCTGGAGCCTATAGGCTTTACCAACGGCCAGGAAAGAGCCTGGAATGTCAGCGCTGTACTTACCATTCTCTCTTTCATTGAAGAGTATCATCTCTCCATTTTCATCGGTGACCGAAACCACATAGCCACTCACGGGTTGATATGAAGGTTTTCTATAAGGTGTTGATCTGGATATTCCTACATAATGCATTCCAGGCTGATCGGTGATTTTCCCGTTAATAACCAGCACTTTCGGGGACTCCTTGATAACCGGCTCGAAAGGCTCAATACATGAGCTACAAGTCAGTAACATCAACAACAGGATATGGTACTTATTCACTGGCATAATTTCCAAGTTTAAGGTTCCATGATAGCGTCACCACCGGCTGACCAAAGATGGATAGCTTGTACCCATCAATCTTCCCTCTGTCACTCTGAAAATATACCGAGTAGGCATTCTTCCGTCCGGTAAGGTTGTAGATACTAAGCATCCAATAGCTGTGGAACGGTTTTCTCTTTTTCAGGTTCCCCTCCATGTTCATAGAAAAATCAAGCCGGAAGTAGTCCGGAATGCGATAACTGTTCCTCGATGAGTAATGGATATATTGCAAATCATTCAAGTAGTAGATGGAAATGGGATAGGTTACAGGTCTGCCTGTCATATACACCAGATTGGCTGAAAAACTAAGCCGCCTGTTCATTTTGTAATTGGCTACCAGTGTCAGGTTATGCGGTCTGTCAAAATTTGATGGATAAGGTTTTCCATTGTTGATGCTCTCACCAGGGATGGGAGAATCGATTTGGATGATTGATCTGGATAAGCTGTATGCCAGCCATCCATTAAGCTTCCCGGTATTTTTCCTGATCATGGCTTCCAGTCCATAGGCTTTCTGGTTGCCTTGAAGTGTCTCGGTTTCGATATGTGGATTGCTGATAAAATTGGCGCCGTCGCGATATTCCACCACATTGGAGACCCATTTGTGGTAAAGCTCCAAAGAGGTACTCAGGCTTTTCCCGGGAAAATCCAGGTAATACCCTACCGATATCTGGTCCATGTACGGCGGTTCGATATGGTAGTCACACAATTTCCACTGGTCTGTGGGAGAAATGGCAATGGTGTTGCTGAGCATGAACAGGAACTGGCGGATACGGTTGTATGAGAACTTCAGCGAATTATTATCTCCAACCATATAGTTAATGGATATCCTTGGCTCAACTCCGTAGTAAGTTTGGGCAACGGCTCTCCGTTTGAAAGTCAGTGTATCAACCACATAATAATCCCAGTGGGGTTGCCCTTCTTCATAAATCCTGACCTGATCCGGTCCAAGTGACATGTAGGTTGCAAAACGCAATCCTGTATATACCGTCAAACGTGGTGTAAGCGTCATCTCATCGGCAACATAAATGCTGGTCTCCACTCCATTTTCGATCCCCAACTCAAGGGGAGCCCTGATAGAATACAGACCATATGGTTCAACAGTCCCCCGGTCCAGATTATAATAGATGACACTGCCTCCATAAGTTAGCTTATGGCTGCCAAGAGAGAGCCACGTAAAATCGGCTTTCAGTTCATAATGACCGATGCGATATTCGTGGGCATAGGATTCTGAAGGTGTTTTCATATCCAAAATTCTGAAATCATACTGTCCGTAGACCAGTGCAAAATCACCGGTGATCCTCGGGTTGAAACGGTACCTCACATTTATCGATGCCCCCGAATTGTCATAAGCATACTCGTTGGAGGTCCCCAGCTTAAACCGGTCACGGCTCACATAACCGAATACTTTGATCAGCGTCTTATCCCCTGGTTCATAAGTGAGTGTCCCACCAAGATCATAAAAACCTGCCTCACTGTTCCTGAGTTCCGGATCCTCCATCCGTTTCAGCATCCAGTCGGAGTATGTGGAACGCGCGCTCAGAATGAATGAGCTTTTGTCCTTTTGGATGGGCCCTCCTACGGACAAATAACCGGTTATAGGGCTGATCCCTCCCCTGACCGTATACTTATTCATGAAACCCTGTCTTGCTGTGATATCAAAAAAGGATGCCAGCCGTCCACCCAGACTTGCCGGCAGGTTGCTTTTGTACAGGGTAAAGTCCCTGACAATATCAGAGCTGAATGAAGTAAAGAAACCGAAAAGGTGTGAGCTGTTGTACACCGGCACCTTGTTCACATAGATCATATTCTGATCTGCTGCACTTCCCCTCACATTAAAGCCGGTTGCACCTTCCCCCACACTCTGCACCCCGGGAAGCATCTGGATGATTTTTAGCACATCCCTTTCTCCCATGACCAGAGGAATTTCTTTGAATACTTTGTAATTGAGCCGTTCAAATCCCATCTGGGTACCCCGAACATTGTGGAACCTGTTGGTCTGGATCACTACCTCGGTGATAGGGACCAGCCTCTTTTTCATAGAGATGGAGAGATTTCCACCGGAAAGCACTTCCAGGTAGTATTGCCTGTTTTCCATGCCCATGCAATTCAACTCGATGGTATATTTTCCAGGTCTGATCACAAAGCTGAAACGGCCATCCACATCAGTGGCTGCTCCTTTCTTCAATTCCTCGATATAAATGGTAGCTCCCACCAGTGGTTCTCCCGTCTCCCTGTCTGTCATTTTTCCGTAGATCACTGCATTGCTCAGTCCGTTTGATTCTTCGCTGTTTCCTACCCGGATAGTCTCAATCAGCCTTGCTTTCCTTCCATTAATGTAATTCTGCTCCGCAGTGGTAAGTGTTTCCCCGCTACCCGTTTCCTCTAACTCTTCTGATAGGTCAATAACGCCTGAATAATCGGGCAACCGTGAGATTAGAGACAATTGGTCCGTCAGAAATACATTACCCCATTCGTCTATGAAATAACTAATTCCTTTCGGCAACAGCACTCTTTCAAGAGTGCGCTGCAGGGAAATATTGGATCCCGAAACGGTCACCCTGATCCCCTTTACCCACGCTTCTCTGAAATAGAAAAGAACACCAGTTTGTTGCTTTACTTCTTTCGCAAAATCAACAAATGGTACATCAAAAAAATCACCGTTAAACGTAATCGGCTTGTTCTGTCCTTCCAGCCGGAACATTGAAAAGAAAACCAAAAAGAGCGATATGATTACGATTTGTCTCATGATTAGCCTTCAGTATTAAACAGGTTTGCAACCATTTCCATCGTTCGTAAAATCTTATCCGGGCCAACATTTCGAAAAGAGATATGCCTTTGTCGAAAGAGCTTCAAAATTTCCCGCTGCATATTCCTCGGGAAAAGCCGGGCAAAAGTCCTCCGGTTGTTGAAAGCTATTATTTCACCATTTAATTCCAGCCAATAATAGAGCCTGTGATTGGTAAAATGGTCTATGTAAATGACGCTGTTATCAAGCGGGACCAGTTTTTTTTCCCAATGGACAAGGCAGGTAAAATGTCTGGTATTTATAACCTGGTAATACCTTTCCGGCTCTTCCTGTATCTTCAGCTTCCTGAATTCATACTCACCCAAACTAAAAGCCTCCATACGGTCAGAAATAGTTATATAACGGTAGTTCCTGCCTGAAATTTTATCATGCTTAATCTCTACACGTTGCGAAAAAAGGTCGTATTTAAGCTGCACATTTTGATAAATCTTTCCATTAATTGAAACGAAACCATTTTTAAACCTGTCCTCCAGAAAATAGGGATGACCTTCGGACCTCATATACCGGTTAGAATACTGAATCCCATTCACAAGATCCTGGTCCAGCCCATAGGCGTTTTCGACCAGGTCGGGGAATGTACCCTGACCTGCCAGGGTGGCAAACAGAAAAAACAGATTTGCTCCAATAGCTGCTTTCAGGGCATCAAGTCTCATTTGATGAATGTTAAACTTAGTTCTTTTGGCTTTTCGAAATCCGCCCCTTACTCTTGTAAGGATTTTCAGGAACCTCCTTTATTTAATGGGTCTCTATTTTCATTTAATTGGCTCTAATTGATTCTAGCCTGAATTATTCACAAATTTCTTCTTTACTACATCAAAAATCACATAATTATAACAAATCAGTCGATAGTTTAGTCGGCAGTCCTCAGTCTACAGTCGGCAAAAAAATAAAAATTTTGGCATTAAAATTATCAACTAATTGCCGATTGCCGACTGCCAATTGCCGACTATGACTGAAGATTTTATTCATTCTAAACTTTTTATTTTTGTCTTTTGTCTTCTGCATGAATAATGCAAGCTAGATATGTAAACTTACATATTTATTATCTATGTCCACTTGTTTAAACTACATATACATCTTTAAATAGGGTGTGTATGTGTATTTTTAATCGTAATTTTTTAAAGTCCGTTTGCGAAACATGTGTGTTTATCCCGGTGATGACCATGTGTGTGACATTTTATTACCTTTATCAAAAAAAAACAAATGTCTGAGATACAAAGTATCATAGAAGCACTTATTACTTTCCGCGACCAGCGTAACTGGAAACAATTCCACAATACAAAAGATCTTGCACTGGCACTCTCAATTGAAGCTGCCGAACTTAATGAACTTTTTTTATGGAAAGAAGAAAATGAAGCGGAAAAAACAGACCGGGAAAGGATGCAGGACGAACTTGCTGATATCCTTGCATATGCCTTTTTACTGGCTGAAAAGCATGACTTCGATATAAAACAG
This sequence comes from Bacteroidota bacterium, assembly GCA_015222065.1. Classification (GTDB taxonomy): domain Bacteria; phylum Bacteroidota; class Bacteroidia; order Bacteroidales; family VadinHA17; genus JADFUQ01. The sequence goes on along the minus strand of JADFUQ010000308.1, from coordinate 6,745 downwards.
ATAATACTTGAAAAAATCAAGAAGAATGAAAAAAAGTACCCGGTTGAAAAATCAATAAATTCAGCAAGAAAATATAATGAACTAAAATGAAGATACTTATTGCCCCCGATTCATTTAAAGATTGTCTTACATCTCCTGATGTCGCTAAGTTCATTGAGCTGGGAATCAGGAATGTCTTTCCGGATGCCACGATAAAATTACTACCTCTGGCTGATGGAGGAGAAGGCACGGTAGTTACATTGGTTACTGCAACAAATGGAAAAATTTTCCATAAAAAAGTACACGATCCGCTTATGAGAGAAATTACAGCACACTTTGGAGTACTTGGTGATGGAGAAACAGCGGTAATAGAGATGGCATCTGCATCGGGAATTGAACTGCTCGAAGAAAATGAAAGAAACCCGTGGAAAACCACATCTTACGGCACAGGTGAATTAATTAAGCATGCCATGAATAAAAGTTGTAGAAAGATTATTATAGGTATTGGTGGAAGTGCTACAAACGACGCCGGTACCGGAATGCTGCAAGCCCTGGGTATTCAATTTCTTAATGCAAACAAACACGAAATTGAGCTTGGTGGCGGAGCATTGAAACAACTGGCATCTATCAAAACCGACAAACTTGATCAACGCCTGAAGCAATCAAAAATTATAATTGCAAGCGATGTTTTGAATCCACTTCTTGGAAAAACCGGGGCTTCAGCAGTATATGGTCCGCAAAAAGGTGCAGACACAGATATGGTCAGGAGGCTAGAAGCTAACCTGAAACATTTTGCTGATGTTGTCAGGCAGCAACAAAGTGTTTCGGTTGAAAATATCCCCGGTTCCGGTGCAGCCGGTGGACTGGGTGCAGGGATACTGGCGTTTCTGCCATCTGAAATAAAACCGGGATTTGATATTGTAAAAGAAGTTGTGGAACTTGAGAAACATATGCAAGACGCTGATCTTGTAATTACTGCCGAAGGAAAAATTGACAGCCAGACAGCTTATGGAAAAACACCTGCCGGAGTAGCCGGTATTGCCGGTAAATATAATATTCCTGTAATAGCTTTCGCAGGAATAGTGGAAAACGGTATCAATGAATTATATAAAAAAGGATTCCGGGCAATTATCCCGATAACAAATAAACCGATGGATCTCGATGAATCCATGAAAAAAGCCGGTGAATTACTTATTATGGCTGTAGAACAGTCAATGAGATTAATTCAAACCGGCGAATTGGTTTAATACATCTTGTTGATCATCAAACCAAAATCATTCCGTTTTCCAACCAGGAATTTACTGCTTAAACCATCCCGCATAATCAGATTAAGACCGGTTGGAAAAATCTTCATAAAATTGAAATATATAACTTCCTTTATATTTCCCGGTATTATCTCCATGTCATGGTGAGTATCATTTTTTTCAAATGTTTTAAAATAGATCCTCTGGTTAGTGATTATCAATTTACCTTTAACCTTTTTCTCATTAACCAGTTGTTTTGAATCACATGCTTTCAAAACCACTTCGTTTGCTTTTAAATCAACAGTCATCTTTGTATTGTTATATTTATTATGTATCGGAATTTAACTTAATTAGGCTCGCAAGCTCTGTTCTTATTTATTAGCTTCAATTTCTACAAGAATCATTCCATAACAATAGACGATTAATATTTAGAAAAGTTGCAAAAACATTCATTTTTTGTATTTTCGGGAAAATTGATATCCCGGGTATATTTATCGGGGCTAATTTGCATTACCCATAAATATTGGAAAATTAATATCAAAAAAACGGAGTCATGAAACTTTACAAAACTTTTCTGTTTGTACTTTTTATTTTTTCAATTAATTTATATTCAAAGGATTACAAGGCTTCCCTTTTTGGAATAGAATCAAATGGCACAACATTAAATACAACTTCTATCCAGAAAGCCATTGACTATATTCATGAAAATGGAGGGGGAAAGCTGGTATTTTATGTCGGGCGCTATCTTACCGGTACCATTCATTTAAAATCAAATGTTACAATACACCTGGAGGAAGGAGCTATACTTGTTGGTTCCGACAATCCATTCGATTATGAACGAATAGGATACTGGATGGCTCTTATTTTTGCCCATGACCAGGAAAATATAGGTATAACAGGTAAAGGAGTTATAGACGGCAGGGGTTACCTGGTTGCTAATAATATCCTTTCAATGGTACACAAGGGTATAATCAAAGATCCCAGCGGGCTGTTATATGACCGTCCCAGGGAAGGAATACGCCCCCAGAATATTTATTTCAAAGGATGCAGGAATATTCATATACAAGGTATAATGCTTAAAGACCCGGCAAGCTGGAATCAGCAATATGACCAGTGCACTAACCTGGTGGTTGAAGACCTTCTGGTTGACAGCAAATCCTATTGGAATAATGACGGTGTGGACATAGTTGATTGTGACAGCGTAATTGTAAGAAACTGCCATATAGATGCTGCAGATGACGGCATATGCTTAAAATCACACAGTGATGATTTCGTTTGCCAGAATGTATATATATATAATAATATAGTACGGACCAGTGCCAATGGCATCAAATTTGGTACAGCATCGAGGGGTGGCTTTAGAAATGTAAAAATAGTCAAGAATACTATATACGATACCTATAGGTCAGCAATTACTTTTGCTGCAGTAGATGGTGGATTTGTGGAGAATATAGTAGTTGACAGTTTACGGTCCATTAATACAGGGAATGTTATTTTCCTGCGTATCGGAGAAAGAAGAAAAGGTCTCAAGGGAAGGATGAACAATATTAGCATCTCGAATCTTTATGCCGAGGTTCCCGCCACCAAAGCTGATGCCGGATATAATTATGAAGGTCCTGTTGAAGATAATCCGCGTAATGTTTCACCTGCATCTATTGTCGGTATGCCTGATGTTTCCATTACCAATGTAAAACTAAAAAATATTGAAATAGTTTACCCCGGCGGGGGAAATCCATACTATGCCAAAGTAGGACTGGATGAACTGGACAAGGTTCCTGAACTGGCTGACAGGTACCCCGAGTTTTCAATGTTCAGGGAATTGCCTGCCTGGGGCTTCTATATAAGACATGCGGAAGATATAATATTCGATAATGTAATCCTCAGATGCAAAGAAGAAGATTACAGGACTGCTATCGTTCTTGATGATGTGCACGGAGCATTATTCAAATCCCTTGAAGTTGAAGAGCCAGGAAAAGAAAAAGACCCGGTTTATTCATACCGGTCAACAGATATTAAAATCAGGTGATTAAACAAGGTAATTCGCCATGGCTTAATAATACATAACTAATTCGTCGGCCCGTCCGACCGGAGTCATCCGGGCGGGCAGTCGGCAGTTGTTCTTGCAACGGATTTGCCTCAACTGAACCTTGAACTTTAAATTTTTAACTTTTGCCCACAGTGAAATATGCTCCTTCCCTGGTGAAATATTTTCGTGCCTCAAATTTTACCCTGTGAAACAGCAACTTCGTTGCTCCCTGCATTGCAGGGGTTTCACAGGGTGAACAGGGCAAGTGTCGCATTTCACGTAGCAAGCTTTTGCCTTCTGCCTTCTGCCTTATCTTTTTCATACTAGATTTTCACTGTTTCATCCACAAAAATAAGCTATTCACATAATAGGACATTAAACTTGTTTCAACAAGGCAAAATTCTATTATTTTTACACTAGAGTGGCTCCTTGTTTTTACGAGTTATTAACCGGGGTATATGAAGATAAACTATTGGGTTATGGGTAATAATCAAGAAAAGGAATCTGAAATTAACCCACCCAACATTTTTTTCTAACAACTAATAAAAAGATGATAATTAATTGTTCATGGTGCGGTAAAAAAATTCGTGAAAAGAGATTATATCTTATTGACAGTGCTTCTAGCATTCCCAAAGTGTTTTGTTCCCAAAAATGCAAATGGGAATATAAAGTTCAAACCAGAATTGAGTCTAAAAAGCCTATAAAAACAAAAAAAAATTAATATATTTATCTTTTCATTATTAAGTTCATTCTTAATAGTATCTTGTTTTAAATGAAAATTGAACCATATTTAATTGAGGGAACACAAAAAACCCCTACAATTTATTTTGATTGGAATAAGCAACTTCTGATTATAAGCGGGAAATCCATCCCTGAGAACCACAGTAGTTTTTATGGTCCTTTTCTTTCCTGGCTTGATGATTATATCAAAGACCCGCTGGATTACACTGAAGTTAGAGTACAATTGGAATACTTCAATACCAGTTCTTCAAAAGTTTTGTTGGCAATCTTCAGGAAAATGGAAGATATCATTCGAAACGGTAAGGAAGTCGAAATCAAATGGTATTACGAAGAGGATGATTATGATATGAAAGACTGCGGAGATGATTACCAATCTATGATAATTATCCCTTTTGAAATGATCCCTATTTCTGAATAAGACCAAATATAGCTAACGAAACTAGAAATCCGAAACACGTAGCTCTAACACCGCATCACATCCCTTTTATTCCTGTTCTTTAAATTTTTAACTCTTATAATTATTTCCGTGTACGTACACGATAATTCAATTTTTTTATATATATTTGACCCTGAATAGAAAAAGAAATATTATCAACTCCAGTAAAAGAACAGGTATTAAAGAGATTGCCGGGCTTGCAGATGTATCCATCGGCACCGTGGACAGGGTAATCCATAACCGTGGACAGGTTTCAAAGAAGACAATGAAAAAGATCCTCGATGTTATGGATAAAACCAACTACAGACCAAACTTTGTTGCACGGGTACTGGCATCAAAAGAAAAGCCCAGACTTGTTTGTCTGATCCCTTTTCATACACCTGAAAATATGTATTGGGAAGCACCACTCGAAGGGATAATAAAAGCTGAAAAAGAAATCGCTGATTATGGAGTAACAGTCAATTATTTTCTGTTCAATCAATATTTGGCGGATTCCTTTGAGAAAAAAGCCAGAGATGTATTAAGCGATAACCCGGATGGAGTCTTACTAGCTCCAATTTTTTCAAAACAAGCTTCTGATTTCGTTAAAAAACTTGACAACCTGAAAATACCTTATGTGTTTATTGACTCAAAGCTCAAAGAGGCTAATAACCTGAGCTTCTTTGGTCAGAATTCTTTCCGGAGTGGTATGCTAGCCGCGAAACTGATGGAATTCAGTTGCAGATCAAAAGGAACAATTGTGATCGTTAATATTGGAACAGAGTATGAGAATATACATCATGCCAGAGAAAGAGAGAATGGTTTCAAAACCTATTTTCTTAATAATACTCCTGGTATATCACTTCATGTTCTGAATATCTCTTCTGAAAACATAAATAACAGGGATTCTCTGGTTGAAATTCCCGATACAGATATTTCAGGAATATTTGCCACTTCTTCTGCACATATTATTGCCAACTATCTGAACCATAAAGGAAAGAATCAAATAACCCTTATTGGTTATGACCTGACAAATGATAATATTACTTTTCTTGAAAAGGGGATAATTGATTTCCTTATCTGCCAAAAACCCAGGGAACAAGCCTTCAGGGGTATATATGCTCTTTTCCACCATATAGTATTTAAGAAGCAGATCAGGAGAAACAATCTTATGCCACTGGATATCATAACCAGGGAGAATCTGAATGATTATTTGGAATTCGAATTAAATAAGGAAGGATATTATGAATAACTCGTTTAATGATCTTAAAAACAAAGTAGGTGTAATTACCGGTGGAGCAGGTGTTATTGGAACTGCATTAGCTCATGCGCTGGGATCAGCCGGAGTAAAAACAGCTATCCTGGATATCGATTTAGATAAAGCCAGGAAAAACGCCGGAGAACTTTCCTCTGTAACAGGAACGAAAATTATTGGTCTCAAAGCTAATGTATTGGATAGTAAATCATTGGAAAATGTTCATAGCCAGGTTATAAAAGAACTCGGTCCGGTTGATTTCCTGATAAACGGCGCCGGTGGTAACGCCCCGGAAGCTACTACCAAACTGGAAGAACTGACTGAAGAATCATTCTCTGAAATAGAAGGTTCATTTTTCGGACTTCCTCCTGAAGGATTTGAAAAAGTTTTTTCACTTAATTTCCTTGGAACCATTATCCCTACAAAAGTGTTTGGCAGAGAAATGGCAAAACGTAAACAAGGAGTTATTCTTAATATTTCATCAATGAATTCATTTAAACCCCTAACCAAGATACCTGCCTACTCTGCAGCAAAAGCATCAATAAACAACTTTACACAATGGCTTGCTGTTCATCTGGCAAAAACCGGGGTTCGTGTTAATGCAATTGCCCCGGGATTTTTTTTAACAAACCAGAACAGGTTCCTTGTAATGGATGAAAAAACCGGGAACTATTCTACCAGGGGAATAAAAATAATTAATAATACCCCTATGGGCAAGTTTGGACAACCGGATGATCTTCAGGGAGCTACTTTATTCCTCTTATCAGAATTGTCCGGGTTTATTACAGGCATCATACTTCCTGTTGATGGAGGATACAGCGCATTTGGCGGAGTATAACGAAAAAGGGAAGATTGGAATAATGGAATGATGGAATTGTGGAATAATGGGAAGAGAAAAAGAGATGTCTGGGCGAGTGGGCGACTTTGCGACCTAAGTGAGAGGGCAACAAAAAGGGGAAATTAACTTATAACAAATTAACGAAATAACGATTCACGATTCAATCTTTACTTTTTACTTTTTACTTTTATCTTTTATCTTTTATCTTTTATCTTTTATCTTTTATCTTATTATGATTAGAAATGTT
>JADFUQ010000034.1 GCA_015222065.1 Bacteroidota bacterium | reverse complement strand
CCAAAATTCAAATAAATTACAATATTCAAAAATTCAATGATCAAAACGGTTTCGGTTAATTGATAATTGATATCTTGATTTTTCTTTGTTTGTTATTTATAATTTGGGATTTATTTGTTATTTGTTATTTGCTATTTGTTATTTAACACTTGGTCCTTAAATTTATTATTTGTTTAACTTTAAGGACTGACATTAAATAGTCAAGTCTTCAGATTGTCGACTGCCGACTTAATAATGCAAAGTATAATGAAATTAGTCGTTCCATACTTTTTATGCTGAGCACAGTCGAAGCGAAAGCACTGGATAGTTACAAAAAACTAATGTTATGAGTTTATTATTAACTAATATACAATTTGATCTTTCAGCTATCGATTCTGACGGATTGGTACTGGTAATAGTCGGGTATTGTATTGTTTTTATGGCTCTGTTATTGCTTTATTTATTTTTCCGGTATATAATTCCGTCAATACTTAAAGTTAAAATAGGAAAGGGCAGGATTTATGAAGGTTCTGATCCTTCAGGAAAAAATCAAAAAATACAGATAACAGGAGAGGTGAATGCAGCAATTAGTATGGCATTATATCTGTATCTGAGTGAACTGCACGATGAAGAAAGCAATATCCTTACAATAAAAAGGGTGTCGAAAGTATATTCACCATGGAGTTCAAAAATATATGGCGTAAGAAGTTTAAAGTGAATTAATGGAGTAAATGAGGAGATGAGGCGAAGAGGTGAAGTTTTTAACCGGATTTTATTGGTTGAAAAATGATTTTGCGAGGAACGAAGTGACGACGCAAACTCCCAAAAACAACTAAAATGTTAAATAATTGGACTATCATAAGATTTACGAAAAGTCATGAAAGATTGCTTCACTTCGTTCGCAAAATCCATATATTTATTATGCTTTAACGGTATGCGAAAATTTTAACCGAAAAATGAAATATGAATTCTTATAGTCACTTTAGTCGCTTTTTTATTTAATCATGGAATTAATAAGAAAAGAACATGAAAAAATTCAAATTTACAATTCACGGTAATATATACGATGTTGAGATCAATAATTTTGAGGGAAATATCGCTGAAATTGAAGTTAATGGTACACCATATCAAGTTGAGGTACGTAAAGAAGTTAAACAATCAAAAACTCCTACTTTAGTTCGTTCTGTTATTCCTGACCAAAAAAAGCAAATTGAAAAAGCAGAGCATGGTTCAACAATAGCTGTAAAAGCTCCTCTACCGGGAAATATAATAGAAATTTTTGTAAAATCCGGCGATATAGTTAAGAAAGACCAGAAGCTTCTTGTTATGGAAGCTATGAAGATGGAGAATGTTGTACTTGCTGAAAAAGATGGTGTTATTGAGTTAGTTAAAGTACAAAAGGGGATGTCTGTTCTTCAGGGAGATACCCTGATTGAGATGGTGTAGGAATTTGAATTTCAAATAAGCATGAAAAAACTTCTTACTATTGCCGGCATAATTGTTTTACTTTCCTGCATTTCGTTTGCTTTTAACAGTCAGGATAAAGAAGCAGCCGGTTCTTTCCAAAAAGAGAAAATTATTAATTCTTCCGAACCAGGATTTTTTGATCCATCTGCCGGAGCCTTGCGAGGGTTAAAACAATTTTTTGATTATTCCGGTTTTAACAATGTTACTGCCGGTTACCTGGTCATGATATTAGTTGGATTGGTTTTTATTTTTCTTGCAATCAGGTTTGGTTATGAACCATTGCTTTTAATTCCTATCGGTACCGGCATACTGATAGGGAATATTCCTTTTCTTCAAACCGAAGGTGTTAATTTACAGTTGGGTATTTACCAGGAAGGTAGTGTTATGAATTATCTCTATTTTGGTGTGCTTAAAGGTATTTATCCTCCTTTGATTTTTCTTGGTATAGGAGCAATGACTGATTTCTCATCCCTTATCTCGAACCCAAGACTTATGCTGCTTGGGGCTGCTGCTCAGGTTGGGATATTTCTAACTTTCCTGGGAGCCCTGGTTCTTGGTTTTTCACCACCTGAGGCAGGAGCTATAGGTATTATCGGTGGGGCAGACGGACCAACAGCAATATTTATTTCATCGAAACTGGCAAACGGAATAAATATGCTGGCAGATGGAACAACAGTTAAAAACCTGATAGGTCCGATTGCTATAGCAGCTTATTCATATATGGCGCTTGTACCCGTTATTCAACCGCCAATCATGAAACTGTTTACTACCCGTAAAGAAAGACTGATTAGAATGAAACCACCAAGGGCTGTTTCAAGGACTGAAAAGATAATGTTCCCCATTACGGGCTTGTTGCTAACTGCTTTTATTTCTCCCAGTTCTCTTCCCTTACTTGGTATGTTATTTTTCGGAAACCTGTTAAAAGAGTCCGGTGTTACAAAACGATTGGCTGAAACAGCCAGAACATCACTTATTGATATTATTACTATTGTACTGGGACTTACAGTTGGTGCTTCAACACAGGCAGATGTCTTTCTGACATCTGAATCAATGCTTATTTTTATCCTTGGAGCATTATCATTTATGATTGCTACTGCCGGAGGATTGATCTTTGCCAAAGTTATGAACCTGTTTTTAAGCAGGGAGAATAAGATAAATCCGCTTGTTGGGGCTGCCGGTGTTTCTGCTGTTCCTGATAGTGCAAGGGTTGTGCAGAATATTGGATTGAAAGAAGATCCTTCAAACCACCTTCTTATGCATGCAATGGCTCCTAATGTATCCGGTGTTATCGGATCAGCTGTTGCTGCCGGTATTCTTCTGAGTTTTTTGTTGTAAAATTAAAGAGTTTCGGGTTTCGAGTTACGTGTTACGGGTTAAGAGAAGAATAAACAGGCTAGAATATATATCTTACAGAAATACCGCCTCCATCAAACCATACTCCTGTGTGTCCGATAAGGTTGAAAGCAGGTTTCCAGTCAATGCTGAGAGAAATGGGAATTTCATCAAATGAATACTCCAGTCCAAGGATAGCATCAATACCAATTATCGTATATTCACTTCCGATATCAGCCCATGAAGCATCCGGATTATACCACCATCCAATATGTGCACCGGCACCATAGAAAACTTTCAACTCTCTTATTTTGAATGGATCAGCATGTATCTCATACAGTCCTGTAATAGCCCATCCCTGCCACCTTGTGGATACTATCCCTTCAAGGGCATTGGTGCTGCTGATGAAATGCTTTACTGTAATTCCCTGCGCCGGACCGCCTCGTATCCCGATACCGGTTCCGTAATCCTGGGCCTGTAATGCTCCAAACCCAACAAAAGATAGCAATATTAATAATAGAAATGTTTTTTTCATGATTAGTTTTATTGAAGTGATTAGCGGGGCAAAGATAAAACTTAACAATTCAAAACAGTTAAAAAAAGAAAAAAAATTAAGATATTTGTAGTTAAGAAGTACTTAAAGTGCCTAAAGTTACGAGTGTCTAAAGTTAAAAGTGAACTAAAGAAGGAAATGAGATGAAGTTTTAACCGGATTATAAAGCGTGAAAAAAGATTTTGCGAGGAGCGTAGCGACGAAGCAATCTCCCAAAAATAACCGGAATGCAAAATAGATGGACTGTCATAACCTCTACGAAAAGCCATGAAAGATTGCTTCACTTCGTTCGCAAAATCCGTATACTTATTATGCTTTAATGGTTTGCACAATTTTTTATATCAAACAAAACACAAGTGGGAAAACAACAAAACATTGCTGAAGCAGGGATTACCGGACCAAAGGTGAGATCTGATTGTTATGTGAAGTTGGAACTGACTGAAAAAGGAGGTATCCGGATAGACTTAGATTCAAAAGTAAAGACAATGTACGGGCCATCTATTGAGCAGCTATGTTGCGACGAAATTGAATTCTTCGGGATAAACAATATTAAACTTACACTGAAAGATGCAGGTGCATTGCCATTTACAATATCTGCCAGACTGGAAGCAGCTGTTAAACAAATATCTGATACCGGTAAAGAATTTATTCCGGATATGATAGATGAAAACAAATATCCTCCTGTCAGGGACCGTTTCAGGTTTTCCAGACTATACCTGCCGGGCAATAATCCAAAGATGATGCTTAATGCCGGTGTCCATAATCCTGATGGTGTAATACTTGACCTTGAAGATTCTGTGGCACCTTTAAAGAAAATGGAGGCAAGATTACTTGTTCGTAATGCCTTGCGACAGGTTAATTTCTATGGATCAGAAAGGATGGTTAGAATAAACCAGCTTCCTGATGGATTGGAGGATCTGAAATATATCATTCCACACAATGTGCATGTAGTATTAATACCTAAATGTGAAAATGCTTTACAAATAAAGCAGGTTGAAGAAGAAATCAGTAATCTTATTAATAAGCATAAAATCAGACAGGAAGTCTTTATGATGCCGATTATTGAAACTGCACTTGGCGTGGAAAAGGCATTTGAGATTGCTTCGGCATCTGAGGATGTTGTTGCATTGGCAATAGGCCTTGAAGATCTTACCGCTGATCTTGGTGTGATTCGCACAAATGAAGCAACAGAAACGCTATATGCCCGTACACGTATGGTTAATGCATGCAAAGCTGCCGGAATACAGGCAATTGATTCTGTTTTCTCAGATGTTGGAGATATAGAGGGACTGCGGCAAAATGTGAAAATTTCCAGGTCACTTGGTTTTGAAGGGATGGGTTGTATCCATCCGCGACAGATAAGTATTATCCATGAATGTTTTGCTCCCTCAAAAGAAGAAATAGAGAAAGCACAAAAAATTATGGATGCTTTTTATTTAGCCAGAGAAAAAGGACTGGGCGTGGTTGCCCTTGGATCAAAAATGATCGACCTTCCTGTAGTGAAAAGAGCTGAGAAAACGGTTAACCTTGCAGTAAAACTTGGATTAACCCGTAACACGTAACCCGTAACACGACATGCCAGAAACCAAATTAATAAAAAACGCTGCCGGACGGAGTGTTCCGCTGGAAATTAACGGGAAGCCTGTGGTTCCTTATAAAGGAGTAGGGAAGCATAATGCGGCAGGAGCAAAACACGGTCCGGAAATTTATTCCTGTAAAGATTTTCCTTCAGATGGGAATAAGCGTGTAGGAACGCTTATGGAAGCTCTTAAAAAAGCCGGGTTGAGAGATGGCATGACTGTTTCCACTCATCATCATTTCAGAAATGGGGATCTTCTTGCAAACCAGTTGTTTGATGTCGCTAAAGAAATGGGAGTTAAGGATCTTTGCTGGTTTCCTTCTGCTTCATTCCCATGTCATGAACATCTTATCCCATACCTTGAAGACGGAACAATTCATCACATTGAAGGTAGTATGAACGGAGCACTTGGGCGTTTTGCATCACAGGGAAAGATGAAAGGGGTAGGGGTGCTTCGCTCTCATGGCGGACGGTACCAAGCTGTTCAGGATGGTGAGGTGAAAATTGATATTGCTGTGATTGGTGCAGCATGTGCCGATCCTTTTGGAAATGCTAATGGATTGTATGGAGACTCTGCCACTGGTTTGCTTGGTTTTGCCCTGGCTGATTCACAATATGCAGATAAAGTAATTGTTGTAACAGATAATATGGTTCCGTTTCCCTGCGTACCATGGCAGATACAAGGTAATTATGTAGATTATACTGTTGAAGTTGATAAGCTTGGTGATCCGGAAAAGATTATTTCCGGTACCACAAGGATCACTAAAAGTCCGGACAGGTTACTACTGGCTGAAATGACTGCTAAATTCTGTGATGAAACAGGAATTATCCATGATGGTTTTTCATTTCAATCAGGCGCCGGTGGAACATCACTTGCTGTAGGAGAGTATTTTAAGAAGATTATGCAGGAAAAGGGGATAAAAGCCAGGTTTGCCAGGGGTGGAAGCAATAAGTACCTTGTTTCTATGCTCGAAGAAGGTCTTATTGATTATATTCTTGATGGACAAACTTTTGACCTGGAAGGAGTTCGTTCAATGGCAGAAAACCCTGGACATGTATGGACCAGCCCTTTTACTTCATATAATTATCATGGAAAAGGAAATTTTGCAGGGATGGTGGATGTTGCAATTCTTGGTGCAACTGAAGTAGATATAAATTTTAATGCTAATGTTGTAACTCATTCCGACGGATACCTGCTGCATGGAATAGGAGGGTGGCAGAATTGCCTGTTCTCAAAAACAGTAATATTACCTATACCTTTGTTTCGTGATCGAATACCTGTGGTTATTGATGAAGTTACAACTCTTTGCGGACCGGGAGAATTGATTGATGTAATAGTAACAGAAAGAGGGATTGCTGTAAATCCATTAAGAACCGATTTGCTTGAGAAACTTAAAGGATCTAACCTGCCTGTAAAAAGCATAAATGAACTAAAGGATGAAGCTGAAAAGATATGCGGGAAACCCGAAAAAGCACATTTTGACGATCAGATAATTGCTGTGGTTAAATGGGTGGATGGAACAGTGCTTGATGTTGTAAGAAAAGTGAAGGAGTGACTTTACCTGATATTTCTTCCGTCATCAAAATGATTTTGAGATTTCTCTTCACTAAAGAAAACTCGTATCCGCACTGAGTCCCTCATAAAGTTAATCCTTCCAATTTCAACATCTGTTATATTTAATCCGGTTCTTTTCTTCAGATCATCAACCAGTTCTTTTCTTTTTTCCGGCCTGATCAAGTCAATCTTTTCGTAGTTGATAAATTTTGAGTTCTGGGCATTTTTTTGCCAGAATAACTCAGCAGCCCATGCAACGAACAAAATGATCATATTTATGAAGAGCAATTCCACATAACTGGTTTGATCGTTAAGCATAGCATTTATAACAGATATTCCGATAACCAGGAACAGATATGTCATCTCCTTTACAGGTATTTGTCTGGTCCGGAATCGCAGGATACCAAACAGAGCAAACAAACCGATAGCAACCCCTGTACTGAGATCGGCAATACTTACAAGTGAATAGGTTACAAGGAACACAATAGTGCTTATCAGGATATAAGAAAAGAAATATTCCTTTCTTCTTGAAACAGGGTAATACAAAAATCTTACAAGGATTAATACTACAATACTGTTAAAAGAGAACCTGACGAACAGCTCAAAGAAATTGAGAACATTAATGAATTCTACACCGAATATTTGTAACAACTCAGGAAATAAGTTGATGATAAAATTTCCCATGGCTCATCTGTTTAAGTGTTAATAATTTAGGTTTGTAGCGATTATATTTTATTCCCGGATAGGTTAATACTACCCCTAACAGATACTTGCTCAATCCTTGTGGAAATATCCTGTGATCCAATAACAGGTCAATAAAATCAGATTGTGATGACGACCTGTGGTGCTTAACCTCTGTTATTGCAAGGAAAGGTAATTCAATTTCTTTATCATTACCGATTAATCGTAGTCCTGTATCAATCGTAATTCTCTCTTTGACAGTCTTATGTACCAGGGTTAGCCGATTAAATATATTACTGATCCTTGGGATAAGATTTTTAGCCTTGTAAGGTACCAGTTGATTGATAAAATCAGCAGATTCTCCAATCAGGGTATCCTCAAATTCTGGTCGTTTAATCCGTGTTTTAATAGTTCTTCTCTTGTTGTTCTTAAATTTTACCTCAAGAAATATTGCTCCCGAATCAGCATATTCTCTGAACCGCACTTTGTATCTGTTTAAATGCCTGTTATGATGAACAGTGTACATATTGAATTCCGGGGTATCGAAATAGAGATTGTTGTAAATAAAAATTGATACTGACTTTTCTTCCAGTATTTTATAATTAGCAGATGACTTTTCCAGGATCCCGGGAAGCAGTTCTGAAGAGAAAATGAACTTAGTATCAATCCGGTCCATTAACCTGACTTTATCCATTTTTTCCAGGGAAATGGTATCAAAATTCTTTATGATATGTTTCAAATCATTCAAACCGCATTATTAAAAAATTCTGACGCAAATTAAACAGAAAATGTATGATTAAGGCATAGTTTTGCTAATTATTTTCAGAAAACAGAAACAAATAGTATGAATAGTTGGTTGATATACCAGTCACTTCCTAATTTGCTTTTTATTTTTGGTTCATCTGGAAAATGAATAATTATCAGATGGAAAAATGGAATAGTGGAAGAATGGAAAGATGGAAGAGTGGAAAAGAAGGAATAAAAGGGATAAGGGGAATAGAGGGAATAAAAGAATTGTGACGCAGTGTGAAGAGTTGCGGGTTACGGGTTCGACATTTATTATTTAAATGATAAATTTTCACGTTTAAATCCATATTTCCTGCCATGCCGGCAGCCAGGCAATATTCCAGGATAACTACCTATTATCTTGAAGAACCTTATCTTTTTGGTTACAAGTGTTGTTTATTATAGAACATGATAAAGCGATAATTAATTACAAAAAGGAGTATTATATGGAATTGGTTTTTATTGGTTTTATGGGCATTTTATTGTAATTTGCAGTAGAATGTAATGTTAGCCTGTAATTAATATTCAAAAGTAATTATCGATGGAAAGAAAAATGAAAATTCAGAAAACTATCACAATAGGAATAATTTCAGGGCTTATTATGGGAATTACTCTCTTTATTGCGGGCGCTATTTTTTCCAGAATAATTTACGGCCCACAGTTTGCGCCATCTGGCAAGTTTGAACCAGAACAATTAAATGCCTTGTATTTTATATGGACAAAACTATTAATTGGAATATTTTTTGGTATTCTATTCACATTACTCTATGAAAAATTACCACTTTCAAGAAGGTTGAGTAGTGCTTTAGCTGGGTTAAAATATGGATTCTTTTTGTGGTTTGCTATTTCCATATGGAATTTATCTCATCCATTGATTTATGGATCTATAAATAATAAAGATCAACTATTTTGGTTAATTTATTCTTTATGTGGCTTTTTAGCTTATGGATATTCATTAGGTTATCTTTATAAAAGAATCAGTAAGGATAAATTATCAGGTTAATCAGCGTATGCTCCTGATCCGCCTCGCTGCGATGAATTTCGGAAGCATCAATTACTATTAATGCTTTATGCTATTAATAATGTATTAATTTATTATCCTGGCGGGAAGGTGATACGCAAATCGGTGACAATGACCATGAAACTCAGAATTGATGGATACTCGTTTGGAAGGATGACTGTTGGAGGAAAAGAGTTCACGTCGGACCTGATCATTCATCGGGACGGACGCATTCAGGACAGGTGGTGGCGAGCACAGGGTCATAATCTTTTACCGGATGATATTACTTCGGTGCTTGATGCTGGTCCTGAGAAGCTGGTTATTGGAACCGGGGCAATGGGCATGATGAGTGTGTCTGAAAGTGTACTTGATTTATGCGAAAAGCGTGTAATTGAAGTCGAAGTATATCGCACGGCTGAGGCTGTAAAGCGATTTAACAAAGCCGTGGTAGCAGGTACTACTGTCGCAGCTTGTTTCCACCTTACTTGCTAGCAAAAGAGTAAGTGGCCGACATTCCAATATTCCATTATTCCATTATCCTTCTGGCATATTCTCAAGCACATCAACCAGTAGCTTCCAGAATCGTTGTGTTGAACCTATATGAAGCTTCTCATCAGGCGAATGTACACCCTTCATTTGCGGACCCACAGAGATCATATCCAGATCAGGATACTTTTTAAGGAACAATCCGCATTCAAGTCCTGCATGTATAGAACGCACTACCGGCTTTTCATTAAATAATTTTTCATACGACCCGGCAACTATCTTTGCTATCTCAGAATCAGGGTTCGGAGCCCATCCCGGATAGCTTCCGGTATGTTCCACCTTCGCTTTTGCAAGATGGAATGTGCTTGCAACCTGATCGGCAATATCTTGTTTAGCAGAATCAACAGAGCTCCTCTGACTGGTGGTTATAAGTATCCGGTTTCCTTCAATAAACTTTACAGAGGCAAGGTTTGTTGAGGTTTCAACCATGCCTTTCATTTCCTGACTCATTGCTACAACCCCATGAGGACAGGCATATATAGCATTTAGTAGTCGTTTCTGAGCACTTTCCCTTATTACTTCGTTGGTTAGTTCAACACATTCATAATTAATTACTAATCCCGGATCAGTTGCTGCTAACTCCTTCCTGATTTCCGTACTGATTTTTTTTATGTAATCTTCAAAATAAGACTGGTGCTTTTGCTTGATCATAAAAACGGCTGATGCTTCTCTTGGAATAGCATTTCTAAGGTTTCCCCCATCAAAATTGCTAATTTTTATTTTATACAATCTTGCCGCATTCCAAAGTATCCTGTTCAGTATTTTATTTGAGTTCCCCAGCCCTTTGTCAATATCATCCCCTGAATGTCCACCCTTCAGACCATTAACAGAAATTTTATATGCTGTTGAATTATTATGAATCCGTTTAGTTTTGTACGATAATATTGCTAAAGTGTCAATACCACCGGCACACCCGATAAATAGTTCACCTTCATCTTCAGAATCAAGATTAATAAGAGTTTTGCCATTGAGTAATCCCGGTTCTAATCCTTTTGCTCCGGTTAATCCCGTCTCTTCCTCAACAGTAAATAAACATTCAATTGGGCCATGGTTAAGTCCTTTATCCGACAAAACAGCTAACATTGCTGCAATACCAATACCATCATCTGCACCCAGAGTAGTGCCATTAGCAGTGATCCATTCACCATCAATATATGCACTTATCGGGTCGTTTTCAAAATCATGTTTTGATTCAGTGTTCTTTTCAGCAACAATATCCATATGTCCTTGTAAAACAACCGGTTTTATAGCTTCCATTCCGGATGTGGCATTTTTTCTGATAAGGACATTTCCCGTTTTGTCAGTAACTGTTTCAAGGTTGAATTCTTTTCCAAAATCCACCAGATATTGCCTGATTTTTTCTTCTTTACCGGAAGGTCGGGGAATTTTAATGACATTTTCAAAATATTGCCAGAGTATTTTAGGTTCAAGTAATTTTATTTCCTTCATAATGTATAGGTTTAGCTTAAAAACAAAAGTAACGATTTTTAATAAACTAAATTTGTAAGCAAAACATTTATTTAACATATTAACAACAACAGTAAATCATTATCTTCGGGCACTGGATAATGAATGAAAAATAGTCGGCAGTCAGCAGTCGGCTTAAAAATGCAAAGTATAATAAAATTAGTCATTTTGAATTTTAGACATTTACTTATTTACTCATTTAATCATTCCAAACGTAAGATACTGATTATTTTATTTTAACTTTATTCTAATTACATAAGCACCAAATAACAAGCTCCAAATAACAAATAAATCTCAAATTCTAATGGCTCAAAAATCAAACAAATTATTTTATATGTGCTGTTTGGGTTTTGTTTTTTCCAAAATTGGGTATTATTTACTCACAAAATAATTAATTTTAAAAAGTGTTCGTGAGATCACTTCGTTAAGTTGTTATTTGTTTTTTGAGATTTGTTATTTATTTATAAACGAAATATAAAGTTTAGAGACAAACTCTAAATAGTTTCAAAGTTTCTTCTAATAAAAAAAAATATGTCAAAAAGAACGATAGTAACATTACCGGGTGATGGAATTGGCAGTCAGGTATTGAAACAAGCCATCAGGGTAATTGAAGCAGCAGGTTTCAAAGCTAATTATATTGAAGGGGATATCGGGTGGGAATTCTGGAAAAAGGAGGGAAATCCATTACCGGACAGGACAATTGAATTGTTAAAACAACATAAGATAGCTCTTTTTGGAGCAATTACTTCAAAACCCAAGGATGAAGCTACAGATGAACTTGATCCGGCATTACGGGGGAGGGGATATATTTATTCCAGTCCGATAGTTGGATTGCGACAACATTTTAACCTGGATATTTGTGTCCGGCCATGCAAATCATATAAAGGGAACCCGTTAAATTTTATCCGCAGGGGTAAAAACAATACCATTGAAGAACCTGAAGTTAATGTTGTTATTTTTCGTCAAAATACTGAAGGCCTGTATGGTGGAGTTGAATGGACTGATCCGCCTGAAAAGGTGTATGAGGCATTAATGACACATCCGAAATTTGTAAAAAATTTTAGTGATAAACCTAAAAATGAGCTATCGGTTTCAACCAGGATATTCTCAAAGAAAGCTACAGAGCGAATCCTTCGTGCAGCATTTGTTCATGCCCGTGAGTATAAATATAGATCGGTTACTGTTTGCGAGAAACCAAATGTTATTAGAGAGACTTCAGGGATGATGTTTAAGCTGGCAAGAGAAATTCAAAAAAGTGATTTCCCTGATATTGAACTTTGGAATACAAATATTGACGCCCAGATGATGTGGCTTACAAAAAATCCGGAAAACTATGGTGTTATAGTTGCAGGTAACATGTTCGGTGATATTGTATCAGATGGTTTCGCAGGGTTGATAGGCGGACTTGGTTTTGCATGCAGTGCACAGTTTTCCGAAGAGGGGATCGCAGTATTTGAGCCAACACATGGTTCAGCACCCAAATATGCCGGATACAATGTTTCAATAGTTAATCCGATAGCTATGATAGAGTCGTCATGTATGATGCTGGACTATATTGGTGAGCAACAAATTGCAACAAAAGTCAGGGAAGCTATTACCAAAGTGATTCTTGAAGGAAAGATCAGAACCTACGATATGATGAAAATGTCCGGGCAGCCGGATGTTATTGAAAAAGGTGCCTCATCAACTGAACAAATGGCTGATGCTATTATTGCGATGTTGGGTTAAGAATGGAAGAATGGAATGATGGAATAGTGGAATGGTGGAATAATGGGAAGAGAGGAAGAGAGGAAGAATGGAATATTGGAAGAGTGGAGTAATGGAAAAAATGCGTTAATTTACTAATAGCTAACAGCTAAAAGCTAATAGCAACATTTAACATTGAAATAATGAAAAAGGAAGTTTTGAGAATCTGGCCTGAACTGAATTGGATCAATGATGATGAGTTGAGAGAGAAGACAGCAAAAACATGGGAAATCGCATTGGAAAAAAGTGTTTTGAGTCCGGAGGATCTGGAAAAAATACCCTTTACCTTAAAAGCCGGAGCTGATTTAAAAGTTAGTTTCATGGCACACAAAAGATGTGTAGTAAATATAGCACAGGAAAGTGGTGAGAATATTCAAAGTTTTTTTGGTGAAGAACTGCCCATTGATATGGATGTTCTCATCTCAGGCGCCATTCTTGCTGATGTAGGCAAACTTCTTGAGTACGAGCTTGATGAGAATGGAAAAACTGTTCAGAGCAAGTATGGTAAATATTTACGTCATCCTTTCTCCGGGGTTTCACTAGCCGAGGAATGTGGTGTACCTCCTGAAGTTTGTCATATAATTGCAACCCATGCTGCTGAAGGTGACCTTGTGAAAAGATCAACTGAGGCATATATCGTGCATCATGCTGATTTTATGACTTATCTTCCCTTTGTTAACAGGCTTGATGTTTGATCCTACTTTATTTTCGTTATTACGGAGAAAAAAGTAAGGTTAACCATGTAGCCTATATTCCCGAATTTATTTACATAGCTTTGTTTTGAGGTTCATAGTTTTGATTATTTTTCTAATTTTGGTGCTTAGAGGGGCTGTTTTATTTCTTATCTCACTTTAATAAAAAATTGCCGGGTAGAATTTTATGATTAGTTTTCAGCTTATTCTTGTTCTGGTTATTATTCTCTTCATTATTATTTCCCTATACCTGGAAATACTTGGAGCAACTTTTACTTTCCTGGTAGCTGTAGTAGTACTTGGTTTTTTCGGTGTTCTTACACCACGTGAGATACTGAGTGGTTTTGCCAATGAGCAGATTGCAGTGATAATCATGTTACTTCTTTTTGGTGATATTATCCGGCGTACAGCAGTAATTGATAATATGTTTGAAAAAATATTTTCAGGTGCAAAAAGCTACAAGGGATTTCTAAACCGTATGATGTTGGTGGTAGCCGGCTTTTCTGCTTTCCTCAATAATACTCCCCTTGTTGCAGTAATGATGCCTTATGTAAATAACTGGTGCAAGCGAAATGAAGTCTCACCATCAAAATTTCTTATTCCCCTTTCATATGCAGCTATTTTAGGGGGATGTGCCACTTTAATCGGTACCTCTACTAATTTAATTGTTAGTGGTCTGGTTGTTGATCAGACTATTGTGCAAGATCTTGGACCTTTGAATATTTTTGATTTTATCTGGGTTGGACTTCCCATGATTATTATTGGATACTTATATTTTATGTTTTGGGGTTACAGGTTGCTACCTGAAAGGAAGCAACCATTGGATAATATGCAGGGAACAAACCGGAACTATATAATTGAAACCCAAATACGTAAAAAATCAAAGCTAATAGGAAAAAATGTCGGGGAATCTGGACTTAGGGATTTAAAAGGATTGTACCTTGTTGAAATACAAAGAAATGAAAAAAAGATTTTTGTAGTTTCAAATAGTCTTATTCTGGCCGAAAGTGATATTCTTGTTTTTGCCGGTAATACAGATAAGGTTACTGATCTTATTGATAGAAATTTAGGACTTTCTATCCCCTCAGTGGGTATGTTAAGAAGGAAGAAAAAAACCGAGATTGTGGAAATTGTTATTTCACATAACTCATCTCTTATTAATAAAAGTCTAAATAAAATAAACTTCCGTGCAAAATTTGATGCTGCAGTTATCGGTGTTCACAGGAATGAAGAAAAAATTGAAAGTAAACTCCGGGATGTTGTTTTAAAGGCAGGTGATGTTTTGTTATTGTATTCAGGCGATGATTTTATAAGCAGATCAAGAGACACAGGAGATTTTTTTTATATTTCAAAAGTAAAAACCTTTCAGCGTTTTGAAGCCTATAAAATTCCCGTACTGGTCGGTGGTTTGATTTCATCTATTATTCTTTCAGCATTACATATTATTCCATTATTTATGGGTCTTATAGTTTTGCTTCTGGCTTCACTTGTTATGAAGGTTACTAATCCGAAAGATCTTCCTAAAGGTATTGATTATGACCTTGCTCTCATTATTGTTATGTCACTTGCATTAGGTACAGCCATGATTAAATCAGGAGCGGCAGACCTGGTTGCTAACTTTTTCATTAATATTTTTATCCCTTTTGGCAAAATAGGTATCCTGTTTGGTATATACCTGATAACAGCATTTATGGGAGCATATATTACAAATAAAGCAGCTGTGGCAATTATTTTTCCAATTTCACTGACAATGGCAGTAAACCTTGAGTTGCCATATATGCCGTTTATTCTTGTTGTAGCTTATGCTGCAGCAGCTAATTTTATGACACCGGTCGGATACCAGACTAATCTCATGGTATATGGTCCGGGAGGTTATAGTTTTAAAGACTTTTTTAAAGTAGGTTTCCCGCTTACTATGATCTATATGTTTGTGACAGTTACAATTTTGAGCTTAATTTATTTTTAATTATTAATAATAAATTATGAGAGAAAAGGATAAACTGCTTTTGGATGCAGTTCATGCTTCCCTTAGAGCAGGAGAGGAGATACTGGAGGTCTATAACTCAGAGGATTATGAAGTACAATTTAAAGAAGATAAGTCTCCGTTAACGTTAGCCGACAGAAAAGCGGATAATCTTATAAACGAGATACTTTCAGCTACAGGTATCCCATATTTCAGTGAAGAGGGTAAAAAGACTCCTTTTGAAGAAAGGTCAAAATGGAAGAGATACTGGTTGGTAGATCCGTTGGATGGAACCAAGGAATTTATTAAGAGAAATGGAGAGTTCACGGTAAATATTGCACTTATTGAGAAGCAAACACCGGTTATGGGAGTTGTTTTCGTTCCTGTTTATAAACAACTCTATTTTGCCGAAAAGCAAACAGGCTCGTACAAAATAGAGAATGTTCCTGACAAGGATTTCTTTTCTTCTTTAGACAAGTTGCTGGCAAGGGCCGAAAAAATCGAGGCAAACAAAATAATTAAAAATTTTCGCATTGTAGGCAGCCGTTCACATTTGTCTTCTGAGACAAAAGATTATTTTAAGAAACTGCAACAGGAATATGGAGAAGCTGAGGTGGTGACAAAGGGCAGTTCACTTAAAATTTGCATGGTTGCTGATGGTAAAGCAGATATTTATCCGCGGCTTGGGCCAACCATGGAGTGGGATACTGCTGCCGGCCACGCTATTGCATTGTATGCAGATTGTTCGGTTTTGCAGTTCGATACTGGCGAATCGTTGGTTTATAACAAACCGGATTTGCTTAATCCCTGGTTTGTTGTCAGGTCATGTGCGTTTAAATAGATTGGCTTTAAATGTTGTCTGAGCGTAAAATTATGAGAAACGATTTGTTACTCCGGCTTAAGTATTTCCTTCTATATTTTATTTTCTGGTTGACTTTTTTTGAAGTTGTCAGGATACTTTTTCTTGTCTATCAGTTTGATAGCTCACTGGATTGCAGCTTGCTCAATTTAATGGCATCTTTTATTCATGGTTTCAAACTCGACCTGTCGTCAACTGCTTATCTCCTCGTTCTGCCTTTCCTGGTAATGGCTGCCGGGTCAATCTTTAGAGGGAAATGGTATGCTGTATTTATGGACATTTATACTTTTCTTTTTCTTTTTCTGGCTGTCTTTGTCGTTATTGTTGATGTAGAATTATACAAATACTGGGGCTACCGGCTTGATCATACTGCTTTCAATTATATAGATACAACAAAGGAGATGTTTGCGTCGGTGAAGATATGGACTGTTTTGAAACAGTTGGTGGTTGGGATTATTATGCTTACCGTGTTTTGGATTTCTTACAGAAAATGGATTACACCTGTTATCAGAAATCTGAAGTCTGGAAATTTTGCCGTTGCCGGGATTTTTATTTTCCTTTTTGCCTTTCTTATTATTCCTATACGTGGTGGTTTGGGAATTGCTCCCGCTAATGTAGGTATGGTGTTTTTTCATAAGAATCCTTTTCTGAATCATGCCGCTGTAAATGTGCATTGGAATCTTGGCTATTCATTTGCAAACCTTAACGAAAGTGAGAATAAATATAAAGTTGTTTCGGATAAGCAGGCTGAGGATTTTGTTGAAAAGCTTGATAAATCTGATGGTTATGTGGAGAAGGTTATTTATGCTGATAATCCCAATATACTGATAATCACCCTTGAAAGCTTTACGGCTAAGGTGATAGGTGCTATGGGTGATAAAAGATGTGCTACCCCGAATATTGACAAACTTATAAAAGAAGGAATACTGTTTACTAATTTTTTTGCTACCGGTGATCGTACTGATAAAGGAATTGTGGGCATTCTTAGCGGTTATCCTTCACAGCCAACCAAATCAATAATCAAATTTACCGGGAAAAATTCAAAGCTTCCTAATTTAGCTTACGATTTAGAAGAAACAGGATATTTTACTTCCTTTTTTTATGGTGGTACAATTGACTTTGCCAACTTTCGATCCTATCTTGTCAATTCAAACTTCAGTTCAATGGTAACAATTGATGATTTTGACCCTGAATTCAGAACATCAAAATGGGGGGTGCACGATCATATTCTCTTTAACAAGGTATTGAATGGGCTTAATAATTGCACTGAACCGTTTTTCTCGGTTGTCCTTACTCTTAGCAGTCATGAACCATTTGATGTACCCATGGAGACGTTTATACATGGCAGAGACGAAGAACATCGGTTTCTGAATTCTGTATATTACACTGATAAAAGTCTCGGAAATTTTATTAAGGCAGCAAAGACACAACCCTGGTGGGATAACACCCTGGTAATTCTGATTGCAGACCACGGAGCACGTAATCCGGGGAATAGTCCTGTTTACGCACTGGAAAAATTCAGGATTCCTATGATCTGGATTGGGGGAGCTATTAAGAATGGGGGCAGAAAAGTATTAAAGTTTGGTTCTCAAACAGATATTCCCCAAACACTTTTTGGTCAGCTTAATATGAATAAAGATTATCCTTTTTCAAAAGACCTTTTTGCAAGTGAATCCCGATCTTTTGCATTTTACACTTTTAATGACGGCTGGGGATTTGTTACCGATACCCTTGTCCAGGTATTTGATAATATCAACCACCGGCTGATTCTTGAAGAAGGGGAGGGGAAAAGCAAAACTCCTTTTCAGGGAAGCGTTTACTTGCAAAGGACATATCAGGATTTCCTTGATAAATAACTAATCAGTCGGCAGTCTTCAGTCAACAATCGGCAGTCGGTCAGGCAATCACAAAGACAATAGCAATAAAAATTTGTCCCCCTTGCCTCTTTCAATATTCTAACATTGAGTCCGCTCTAAAAAGTCAAAAAAAAGAAAATGCCACTAAAACACTAAGTCACTAAGATTCACAAAGGGCTTATTTTCATCACTTTAGTTTTTGTGTATCTTTGTGTTTTTG
>JADFUQ010000307.1 GCA_015222065.1 Bacteroidota bacterium | reverse complement strand
GGAAATGCACTTGAGGAATATGAGATATTAAAAAAATTAGACGAAGAAGCAGCAAATAAACTTTTTGACTACATTTCTAAATAGCAAAAAAGGAGTCCCCCCATGGTAAAACTAACCACAAAAATTTTCGGCAAAGAATATAAATTTGAAACCACCGAAGCCCTGGTCAAACAACTAAAAGACGACTCAGTAGAGGTAAGATAGATGATGTTTCCTATAGATTTATGGCCAACTACTAATAACTACTAATTTTTACTAAATTAGTATTTGGAAATGGTAAAGAAAAAATACAATCATATTATATGGAATAGATATCTTTTTTTCTTAAGCATTCTTACTATTTTTACTGTCCACAACGTTCCTAATACTAACTAATATAATATTTTTGGGGGGGGAATGTGTAAATGAAAAATATTAAATTAAAGCAATTGTGTGTTTGTAAAATTAAGACCTGTCTGTTTTTTGGAATAAGTTTTTTTGTTTGTTTTGTAGTATTTTTTAATATCTGTATGGAAAGAGCACAAGCAATGCCGGCCTTTTACGATGATTTTTCAGACGGAAAAGTTACAGGCAGGACAGGAACTGATCCATGGGGTAGGCCATTGCCGGAGTGGAAAGGAGACACCGGTTTTTTTGATGCGTCTGCAGGCTATTTAATCTGTAATGATGGTTATTATCATAGCATATATCTTGATTCAAATATAACCTGCGGCACATGGGAATTCAAAATGTGTTTTCCACAAGGTTGTGAGAGTGCACCACAAAGTTATGTTTATCTAAATCCTTTATTAGGTACAGAAGGTATTGGATTTACTCATAAAAATGACAATCATGTCTATTTCACAGATACAACCCAAAGAGGGGATTTTGATATTATTCATTTACTTCATGGCGGAACACCGGGTGGGACTTTCACCTACGGTATTGCCGATAGCGAGACTTTGCCTCCGGGAGAGTGTAGTTGCGTTGATGACCAGTGGCATATAGTAAAGATTATCATAAAGCCCAATGGCGTTGTTTATATATTTCAGGATGATCTTTCAGTGTGGAATGGACCGCTTAAAACTAATGAAATAAATACAGAAAAAATCGTCTTTCAAACACTTTATTCAGACAACCATACCCCATATATCGACGACATAAAGGTATACGATGGGGAATATCTGTTTCCTGATAAAGAAGTAATCTATAATTTACCGGAAAACAGAATTATTTTACATAGTGGTGCTGATAATCCGCATCGACTTAGTGAAATAGCCCAATCTATTGGAGATGACTCTATATTTGAATATGATGATACAAATAAGACTGCTATTTCCCATGCCCATATTCAACTTAGAAGCGGAGCGGCTTTATTAATAGATAATGAAACCCTTAAATTTGATACATCTGTTTCCAATTTGGAACTGAGACTTTTCAGAAGTGCCGAAATATACATATATAATTCAACCATTACCACAACTCATAGTAATTATTTCCAGTTTACGGCTAACCATGATTTTTTGGTTAAGATAGATAGTTCCGTTTTAAATAATGTATCTGCATACTGGCATAATCCTAACGACTTGTTTGACAATTTTGTCAAAAACAGCATTATAAATATTTCCGGCGGCTATTTCCGTTTAGCAGGGGGCATTCCTAAAAATATACTAATAGAAAAAAATACATTTTCATCGATCGGGTCATCACAGGTTGTTATGGTGGAAAGAGGGGGTGAAACGCCCAATGTTGTTGCAGGGGATGGCAATAAAGCGTATAAAACAGAAATCATAATAAAAGATAATGTCTTTAATAATCTTGAGGTTAGAAGCCAATATGCCCGGACAACACAATTGATAAATTGTAACCTTTCAGGAACATCGTATCTTTATCCGAGAAGTACAGGTGATTCCGGCAATCATTTTGTCATTAAATATTACCTCGATGTTAAGGTAGTTGATGAAAATGATAATCCTGTTCCCGGGGCGATAGTGACAGTTATTAATACGGTTGATAATGGGACCTATCCGGCGCAGAATGTTTCTATTGTGATCACAGATGACTATCCGGATGAACAGAATGAGAACTGGGGTTCTTATAGTACTACTACAACAGGAACGGATGGGCACACATCTCTTCCCAATAATCCCTTAAGTTCCTTTGTTATTACCGACCTCAAAGAAAGTTGGGATATTGGAACTACAGAATATATTTATGCAATTACTGCAGAAAAAAATGGTTATACAGGTGTAGTGACCAGGATTAATCCGGATGGAAATTGGTACCGGGAGGATTTGGATAATTATCCCGGGGTAGATAAGGGTACGATTGTTATCAAATTACAAAGTTCTATAAGTGATTATAATTCCGGAGAAGAAATAGTAATTTCTCCGAATCCATATATAAAATTTAAAAGTACAGGTAAAGATATAACGTTTGGTAATTTACCAAAAGAGGCAACGATAAAAATTTATACAGTATCAGGTAAATTAGTAAAAAAAATAGTGCACAAAAGTATAGAAGACGGTAATTCAACGCAATGGAATATATCAAATGTAGCCAGTGGAATATATATTTACTATATTAAGACATCTCAGGGAGAAAAAAAGGGGAGAATTTCCATAATTAAATGACCGGTTAAAAATGGAAAGAATTAGATGGCTGATAATTTACAAATTTAGAATGGAATTGTTATAAAGAAAAAGAGGGAAAATGAAAAAAGAAAATTTAAGTAATAAAGTAAAATATATCTTTGTGTGTTTATTTCTAATAGGGAGTTTTCAGCTGGGGTTTGTTTCTTTTAATTGTACTGCAGAGCCTATTGGGTTATGGCATTTTGATGAAGGAAATGGGATAACGGTGAATGACTTTTCCGGAAATGGTAATACCGGAACGTTAATCAATATGAATCCTCTTACAGATTGGGTGGGTGGAAAATTTGGAATGGGATTACAATTTGATGGAGATAATGATTATATAGAAGCTCCTGACTCAAGCAGTTTAGATACCATTATCAGTGAAATTACCCTTATAGTCTGGGTAAAACCATTTATCACAGCCAAACAAGCAATGATAGAAAAATGGCTTTATGGTTTAGGCATTTCTGAACGTTCCTTTGTTCTTTACAGTAGTGCTGATGGAAAAATTAATTTTGAACTCAGTGCTGATGGAACAAGTGTAAATGCAATATGGCTTATTTCCGAAAACACTCTTGATAATAATATATGGTCACATGTAGCGGTTACATCCGACGGCACAACAGTAAAAATATACATCAATGGAGAGCAGGACCCCAATATAGAAAATTCGCCCGCCGGGATAAATCCTTCTAATGCAAACCTTCATTTTGGACGATGGTGGACTGATGATCAGTGGTATGACCCATTCAACGGCATTATTGATGAAGTTAAAATCTACAACCATGCATTGAGTTCTGAAGAAATATTAGCGGATTATCTGGCAGGCGTTAACATAATATCAGGGACAGTCATAGATATGGATAATCATCCAGTCCAGGGAACAATCGTAGCTACCAATGGTTATTCAGACACAACGAGTTCAACGGGTGAATATACAATAATAAATGTACCGGCAGGAAACTATATGGTAACAGCGTCAAAAAGAGGTTACCTTTCTCAATCAAAACAAGCAGAAGTAATTGAAAGTGAAACAACTACGCTTGATTTTCAATTAGTGTTTACCGGGTCATCTTTGAATTCGGTCACGGTTTATCCCCGGGTATTCAGTCCTAATGGGGATGGAATTAACGATGTAGTAACTTTTGTTTTTGAAAACCCTGAAAACGAACCGGTTTCCGGAAAAATATTCGATATTTCCGGTTGTCTAATTCAAGATAATTTATATCAAAACAGTGTGTCTTTATTCATTTGGGACGGGAGAGATAATGAGGGCACATATGTGAAAGGCGGGGTATATATATATCAGCTCAAAGTTGGAGAGAAATTATCTAATGGAACTGTTGTGGTGGGGAAATAGGAAAGATAGAATATCAGAAGCAAAAGCAGTTTTGGGTTTCATATGGGGAAAGACATGCTCTTGTTTCTCGTTATCTTAGAGAAATATTTAAAAACTTTTTTTCTTCTAAAAAATAGGAGGTAGTAGTTATGGATTGTCCTAAATGTCTTGGCAAATTGCAAAAAAAGGAAATAAATGTTAAAGAAGTTCATGGGTTTAAAGAATTAAAAGGGGCAGGGCTTTCTTATCTTCTGGAAGTTGATCAATGTTTTGTTTGTGGAGGGGTTTGGTTTGACAAGGGAGAGCTTGATAAATATACTGCCGAAAAATTAACGATTATTGATTCTGCGACATTAGGTAAGGAGATGGATCGAAAATTAGATGAGAAAGAAGGTCAATGTCCGCGATGTAAAACTGTGCTTAAAAAAGGCCCCTACAAAAAAGAACCAAGCATAACGCTGGATATTTGTGAAAAATGCGGTGGAGTGTGGTTGGATTCTACAGAAATTGATCGTGTGGAAAGGGCTAATAAAGAGAAAGTTGGTTTTTTGCAATTATTGATTAGAGGGTTCAAAAAACCTAAACAAGAGTAAAATAAAAAGATATATCTCCCCTATATCTACTAAAATTATCAAAGTATATTTTGATAAGATTCTGCTTATCAAAGCAAATCGGCATTTATTTTGATAACAATCTATGAATTTTTTTATATTTAAATCAAACCTCTGCAGGACATGATTATGGTGCATAGGGAACGAGGACTTTTGTAACAAAAATG
>JADFUQ010000306.1 GCA_015222065.1 Bacteroidota bacterium | reverse complement strand
GTTGTTCCTGAAGTAAGCGTAGTCCATTGTGTCATTACCACCAAGTCCTGCTCCAACCTTGATTACCGTATTGTGTAACACTACATCACCCTGGCTGTATCTTTTCAGTTTAAAAGCCGCGTGAATCATATTGTACATTGCATTGCGTATAAAATAGGTAGGTCCTCCCAATCCTGGTTGAGAACTGAGTCCCACGAAACAATTTGTTAACCGGTTCCGGAATATACGGCAATTGGAGAAACAGAAATCAGCCTCAATGCCATCATCTAATCCTCTGTAAATATCGTTGTTGTAAATATCACAACATATCTGGTTAACTACATGTTGATCTTCCATTGTGGAAATACAATCTCTAAATCCTGTAACCCTGTTATAACAGATCACATTTCCGGGTCCGGTCATTTCTATGCCTTCTCCGATGTTTTTGCCGTGAGCTCCCATGGCCTCAATAGTCCATTCACAAATACCCGTTATCACATTATTGCTAATGTAACAATTTGATGCGCCGGGCCAGTGAGCAACAATACCGTAGACAGCATTAACGGTGCAACAGCGGACAACACAATTTTCCGCACCATTCAAACATATACCAATGCTTTTATCCTCCTTGTTATTTATGGTAAGTCCTTCGATAAATACCCGTTTTTTATTTCTGAGATCAATGAACTGGAAAGTAGCCTTTCCTTTGTTGCACCGGTAAACTACCGGCTTGTCTATAGTACCGCTTTTCGTATAGAGTGTATCATAAACACCGGGCTCCAACTCAATGATCTCTGCTCTTTTATCAACAGTCGGTACCGGCCGGGTACGTGCTTCCACAATTTTTTCTGCCAAGCCCCCATCCGGATCTTCCAGTTTAAGTTTGATTTCATAAGGGGTATCCGGTTTAAGATCAAAAATACTACCCGAATGTTTATTTTCCCATGATAACTTCACGAGTTTCACCGATGGTAGCCGGGGTAATGGCATTCTCTCCCCTGCGGGTACCCGGCGTAATGGCATTCCCTGCTTCCATTCGGTTTTGCCTTTTTCACGGAATTGTACCGTTACCACGCCGTTTTGATTGTCGTCTCCCTGAATATTCCACTCAACCGCGAGGTTAATAATGGTAGGATAGGGTGTGATTACTTTTCCGGGAATTGTCCGGTTTTGTGCGAAAGTGTTTGAACCGAATAAAAAAAGAATGAGTAAAATGCTAAATGTTCTACCTGTATTCTTTCTGAAGGATTTTTGATTGTGATTACTCATAATAATTAAAATATTTTGTTGAAATTACATATTTTATAGGATTTTAACAAAAAAAAATAGAGTGTTCGTAAGGAAATGAAAGTTGTGACCTCTTCGACTTTGTCACTTTTCGACTTTTGACTATTTTAATGACTATTTAATAGTTAAAATTATTCTAGCAACAACAGAATCATCTTTTCCATCATTTGCTTTCCAGGAAAATTGGTCTTTTCCAACATAATCTTTATCAGGTATATAATATTTATCATTACCAACACCGGATAAAGTTCCATATTTTGGTTGAGATATAATTTTTATAGCATATGGTCCCGGACCGCCATCAGGATCATCATATTTCAATTGCAGATAGGTTTTTGTATTCTTATTAACCTGAATACTGCTATTAGTAACTGTTGGGGCAACATTCGTCACTTTTTCTTTCCCGGAGTCTTGCTGGTCAGCCGGTATAACTTTTAATACTTCAGGCCGTTTATCCTCTCTTCGAATATATAAGGCAACTTCTTTGCCAAAGTCTGAAGGTTTTTCCCAGGTGAAATTACTCTCCTGAATATCTGCATTTTGAGTATGCTTTTTAGTACCATTAACACAATCTAACCAGGTAAATGAATATATACCTTTGGTAAGATTCTTCAACCCGAGATTATTTTTCGAATCGGAGGAATATAAAATATAATCGTAATCTACGACAGCTAATACATAGTTTGTTTCGCCAAAAGCAAGTGAATCGTTGGGATACATCTGATTGAAATTAGTTGATTCAAAAAATGTTTGTAATAATCTGCAATCATGTAACCACTTTTCCGGCGTATTATCTATTTCCATACCAAATACCATAACATAAGCACCTGCCATTGCAGCCGCCCAGTTCCTTTTCCGGATTTCTTCACGATCCTGGTTTGGACATGAAATATTTCCGTGAACGTAGTCTTCTGACATGTTCAAATTATATTGTCCATTTGAATTTCCCCATGCTTTCAGCATCCATTGGTGCAGATTTTCAACAGTACTTACCTCATCCTTATTTGTTTGAATGGCAAATTGACCAATATTTGGATCATTGGCATGATAAAATATGTTCCCCCCGAGTTGATGACTTGCTATGACATGATTGTAATCATCAACCTCACTTATAGCATCTGCAATTTTAGAAGTGTGCAATTGCCAATTCTCACCAATTTCCTGAGCTTCTTCCATAATACACCAGATAAGATGCCTGTGATGTTTAAATCTGTTAATTATAGTTTGAATGAATTTTTTTTCACCCGGATCTAATTCACCATTAGGTTTAATAGACCAGCCAAATTGATCTGAAACATTAATTGCATCATCATAAATAAAAAAATAAATTATTAAACCATTCTTATCCATTTCTTCAAACCATACTTCCCACTGATCAAGGATTTTTTTGTTTAATCCATTTTTTGGCTCCTGATCAATCCAGGGATTATGTTTGTCATCAGGATATATATCAGAATTGTCTCTTTTACTTTTCCACGCATCTCCGCCATGAGTTCTGACAGCCATTAAATAGATACTATTGCCTCCATTTTCCTTTAACTTCTGAATCAGCTTCATTTGGTCTCCATTTCTGGTTCCGTTTGCTTTTCGTTTTCCACGATACAGAAATCCTTCCGGATCACCGGCTCCGCAAAGGAAAAATGGATCAAACAATCCATCTTTATTATCATCTTTATTATAAACCAGCCATGATGGATTATTCGGATCTGCGATCACTTGTCCGGGTAAAGCATTATGCTGACTTTCCTCTTTTTCCCCTGTTATATTAGCATCATAATCTTTAACAGCGCTAAAAAATCTATTTAAAAATTCCTTTTCCCGGGTATCCCAAATACTATTCGGATATATTTGACTTGTTCTGATTAAAATCAAATCCAACGAAGGGATAATGTAAGCCATGTTTAACCCTGAGCCTGCTATTCGAAACATATCATCCGGATATTCCGGGAAATATCCCTTATTTCCAACCTGTTTGGTTTTACCACTTGTCCAGGTTCCTTCTACGTTTCCACAAATATTAGGGTATTCGGCAGTTGTTCGGAAATGTTCCACCCAGCCTTTTTTTGTTAATTGTTTGTTGTCCCATTTTCCATCATGCATTAAAAAATAAGCAAAACGTGTATAATCTCTCGGTGTAAGAAACAGCCCTCCGTGAGCGACCCATCTGATATTCTCATTAAGCCATTCTGAATAATCCTGTTGGAGGTACGGATAATACCCTACATCCTTTATTCCAACAGGATTTAATAATTTTTTCTCTAAAACCTGATATGCCGGTAACCCATACAGGTTTTTAAATATCAATGTAAAATGATTAAATCCAACACTTGAATATGTGGATTTTGGGAAATATTCCTCAGGACAACCAGGATTGAAATACAACTTTGCTGATTCTGAATGTTCAGGATGTTTTCCCACAATAAAAGCCATTGTATTTTTTTCTCCACCCCGTTCTTCTCCTGCACTTTCAGGCATTAATCCGGATATATGTCTGAATATCTGATCAAACGAGATCTGTTCTTTTCGGGTATCAGATAATGGAAATCCTTCCGGTAACCAGCGTTTATCATACACCTTACTTTCTAATGAAAGATCACCTGGAATAATACCATTACCACTTTCCTTAACAATAATTCCAAACAGTGCCATTGCAAATGATTTTCCATTGGATGCTAAACGGGCCTTTTTGTTTTTCCCTTCTTCAACAGAAGTCATACTTCCATCCTTACCAGCATACCATTCACCAATGATCCATCCGTCTTTTATTACAATACAGCTTTTTGGCATTAATGATTTACCATCCCAATTATTTTTTACATTCCATTCTCCAAATTCTTTAAGCTTTTGCGGATCGATACCCAGGGAGTTGATAAATGGCGGATCTGTATTCTTTCTCCATCCACCAGAAGACTCGGGAGGAGGAAAATATTTATTCAAATAGACTTGAGATTCTGGTATTTCCTGAGCTTCGATCAAAGGAAATGAAATAATTATAAACATTAAAATGGCTGGAAAAGGTTTCATTATAGTAAATATTACAGATAATGCGGGTAATATGATCTTTGTTTTTATCATTTTTTTATTCTCTTATAAAGTTATGAAAAAATAACCAAACGAAGTAGTTCGTTTCGATATTTCACAAATATTCTTTTTTTTTCTTTCGAAACAAATATGTTATTTAATTATTTATCTTGCGTATTATTTTTTTGTAGTGAAGAACAGGAATATAAAAATAAAATTCAGATATTAATTATGAAGCCTAAACCCTGGTTAACTTATGCATCTATAACGATTATATTCTGGGGAACGTGGGGTGCATTGATTGAGATTACGGAAAAGTCAGGATTCCCTGCCACATTAGGGTATACAATATGGGCATTAACCATGATATTTCCAGCCACATATGCCTTATGGAACATAAAATGGAAACTTGATACAAACAGAAAAGCAATATTATATGGTTCTTTGATTGGGTTTCTGGGGGCAGCCGGACAATTGATACTTTTCCAGGCTTTGAGGACCGGACCGGCTTATCTTGTTTTTCCTTTTATTTCTCTATCACCTTTGGTTACAATCCTGCTTTCGTTTTGGTTATTAAAAGAGAGAGCTGCGTTCAAGGCTTGGATCGGCATCATATTAGCATCAGTAGCTATACTGTTCTTATCCTATCAGCCACCCGAAAATAGTCAAATATTTGGATATCTCTGGATCATTTTATCCTTATTGGTTTTTCTGGCATGGGGCATTCAGGCTTGTTTTATAAAGATTGCTAATAATCATATGAAAGCCGAAAGTATTTTTTTCTATATGATGGTGACAGGAATAATACTAATTCCTTTGGCACTTTTAATGACCGATTTTTCTGAAAATATATATTGGGGTTTTAAAGGTCCTTATTTGGCAGCCGGAATTCATTTATTAAGTTCCACCGGGGCATTATGTTTGGTTTATGCTTTTCGATACGGAAAAGCAATTATCGTTAGTCCGGCAATTAACGCCGGGGCGCCAGTAATTACAATAGTTTTATCCCTGATAATTTATGGGGTATTTCCTCATTGGATATTATTAACCGGAATGATCCTGGCAATTACAGCTATCATTTTAATGGCTGAAAGTGAAGAAATGAGTGAATGATAAAATGAGTGAATGAGTGAATAGGAAGAGAAGAAGTTAAAAATGACTGAAATTTAAAATGATTAAAATGAAAAATCTTTTTATTGTAATACTGGTATTTTCGTCTTCTATGCTTTACGCTCAGAAGTATGAGTGGCAGATTATCGATCCCTCGTCCGTTGGCATGTCGAAAGACAAACTGGATACTGTAAGGGATAGTTTAGCGGTAAGAAATACAACCTCATTGCTTGTAATTCGTCACGACAAGATCGTTTACGAGTGGTACGCGGCAGGATGGTCTAAAGATAAAAAGCATTACACTGCTTCCCTTGCCAAGTCACTTGTTGGCGGCATGTCACTGGTGCTGGCATTAAACGATAACCAGATTGTGCTTGATGCACCGGCATGTGCTTATATACCGGAATGGAAATCTGACGGGCAAAAATCAAAAATCACCATTCGGCAGTTGGCTACACATACTTCGGGAATTGAAAATGCAGAGTTGACAAAACCGGAAAAAGAAAAACTGGCCAAAAAAGGTATAACACTTAATCACATGACGCTGCCGGGATGGAAAGGACAGTTTTGGCGAAAGGAACCGGATCCGTTCAGTGTGTCGCGTGATTCTGCTCCCGTTGTTTTCACTCCCGGTGCGGATTATGCCTACAGCAATCCGGGTATGGCATTGCTTGCCTATGCCGTTACTGAATCAATCCGGGGCGGTACTTATAAAGATATTCGCACACTGCTTGATGAGCGCATTATGAAGCCTCTTGATATTGAAGAACGGGAGTGGTCAATTGGTTACGGAAAAACGTATGAAGTGAACGGGTTGCCGCTGGTTGCCAATTGGGGCGGAGGCGATTTCACTCCGCGTGCCACGGCTAAAATTGGTCGTTTAATGCTACATAATGGCAATTGGCAAGGCAGGCAACTTATCGATTCAGGATGGGTAAATAAGGCGGTATCTTACGCCGGTTTACCGCTTCCTTTTCGTGCGGAAAATGACCCTGTTCCGGCATCCGGACTCGGTTGGTATTCAAACTTCGATGCGGTGTGGAAAAATGTCCCGCGTGATGCTTTTTGCGGTGCCGGTGCCGGTAATCAGGTATTATTTGTAGTCCCAGGTTTGGATCTGATTATAGTTCGCAATGGGGGAGATCTGTTTGACCCGGACAAAGACGAAACATCTTGGGGAGCAATGGAAAAGTACCTTTTTAATCCGGTTATAGATGCTATTTTTGAACCGCCATATCCAATAAGTAACATCAGCGCTGAATTTGCACCCGCTGAAACCGTTATCCGAAAGGCAGAAGGCGGCGATAACTGGCCGATGACCTGGGCGGATGAAAATAATCTTTACACTGCATACGGTGATGGCTGGGGCTTTGAACCGAAAACAAAGATCAAGCTCAGTCTGGGTTTGGCTAAGGTCACCGGTAACCACGAAAGCTTTGAAGGCGTGAATATCAGGTCATTGACCGGAGAACGCGTCGGTCAGGGCAGGTACGGACCAAAAGCATCAGGTTTACTAATGGTTGATGGTGTGCTATATATGCTGGTACGAAATACCGGCAATTCACAGATTGCCTGGTCAAAAGATCATGGACAAACATGGGAGTGGGCAAACTGGACTTTTAAACAAAGCTTCGGATACCCCACATTTCTTAATTTCGGCAAGAATTATGAAGGAGCACGTGATGATTATGTTTACATATACTCCCATGATGATGATGACGGCTACATGCCGGCAGATCAAATTGTATTGGCGCGT
>JADFUQ010000033.1 GCA_015222065.1 Bacteroidota bacterium | reverse complement strand
GTGCATAAGAGACTTTCACTCTCTGGACTTTCTTTAGTATTTAAAAGAACTTTTACTAAATTTACCATTCAAGGCACACACATACTATATAAGGCATTTGACAAGAAAGTAGTAAAATTGAAAGTATGAACTTTACAATAACATATCAGCGGTTTGATAGTGAGGTGCTTCTAAATGCCAAACGCCTCATATAGCTGATCGTTACAGGGCATTTTATTAAAGGCAACATGGATTGAATAATTTACGCATTAATAACTAAATAAATATAAATAGATGTTTCGATTTGAACCAGGAAGTTATCAAACACCATCGGGATTTTTACCTGCACTTGCTTGTTATAAAATAGGTAAAAATAAAAAAGAAATATTTGACTATATTTTAACGAATATAAAAGCGATTGAATTGACCGAACAAAAAGCGGTTGAAAGTGCTGAGAAATCATTAAAAAAAGCATTTAAAAAAAAACAAAAAACAGGTAAAGATTATAACCTAGCGCAATCACTAAAATCAGACGGATTTATCAAAGTTGACAATCCTCAATTTGCAAAAGATTAATAGATTAAACAATAAAAAGAAACATTTCGAGCAGACGAAACTGCAAATAGGGTGCGGATTTCGGAAAACCATTTGTCGTGCTGGATTGAAAACTGGTTTGCCGTGAAAAATAAAAACTGAAGCGTTTCAAACATTCGGAACTTCAAACTGGAAGCGGATTTTGGAAACCACACAGCGTGCAGAAAGATTAGTAAAAAACGCCCTGTAACAAAAGCTAAATCCAAGTGGGCGGAAAGTGCGTTTTTAACACCGTTCATTAACAGTACCATCTAACCAGACAAAACGCTACCACCCTTCTGTAGAGTAGAACTACTCTTTGATTTATGAAGGAGTTAAAAGGTCTTATTCCGGTGAATATATTCATGTTCAATTTACAACTTAAAACAAAGCCTGATTTCAGAGTATGTTGCCATCTCTGGGTTAGGAGGAGATGTTTTGGTAACTATGACAGGAACTCGTGCAAAAAGAGATTACCTTTTTTGTTTATTGTTAAATGCGAAATCATTGGAAAATCGCAATCTTTTTTTAAACCAACGTGTTGGCTGTTTTAGATTCTCTAATAAATTGGCAACTGGTTATATAAATTTGGCATTTAAACACAATGATCTTTTAGAACCTATCTTTTTATTAGGAACAGGAGCAGCGAATCAAGCAAATATCGGAATAAAAGCATTAAATGATATGCCTATTCCCCTTCCGCCACTAAATGAACAGCAACGCATTGTTGCCAAAGTTGAACAATTAATGAAATTATATGATGATCTGGAGCAATCTATTCAACAGAACCAGAAATATACTCAGGATTTGTTACAGGTGGCTTTGAAGGAAGCCTTAGAACCAAATAAAGCTAACTCATAGATGTATATAACCAAAATGATCCACAACCTTGATGAAAAGGGGAACGTACCAAAACAGATGCACAAAGAAGCCAAAGAATTAGCAAGTTTTATGGCACTGGTAGCGGATGAGACTACCAAACAAAAACCTTCCGTTGATATTCAAACCGATATCAGATGCTTTGAAAAGCAATGTGATGGAATGATTCAAAGCGAAATAACTGAGGATGATGAAATCCATTGGATATGTCCAAAGTGCCAGAATGAAGGTGTAATAAGCGAATGGCAGGGGACGAGATGGGATAATGGTATAAACAATTAATTACAAATTTCTTTCACAAAAAAACCTGTCATTTCTGACAGGTTTGTATTTTCGGTTCAAAACATAGTTCTAAATGTTATAACTGCCTGATAATAAATCACTATTAGTCGGGGTAGCAGGATTACTCACTACGTTCGTGATCCGTTGGGGGAAATTGACAAACTAAAAAAGACCATCCTTCGTCTGGTTTTTATTGTATTTCAATCACTTACAAAAGCAAGCTTTTGACGCTCTTTCATCCAATAAAAAACCTGATCGCCTTCGGCGTCAGGTCTTTTTTTGTTTGTCGGGGTAGCAGGATTCGAACCTGCGACCCCCTGCTCCCAAAGCAGGTGCGCTAACCGGACTGCGCTACACCCCGATATTTTGTGTGTGAGTGAGTGTGGGTGCAAAGATAGAATAAAATATATATTCTATTAAATTATTATTTATAACTGCGGATCATTCCTAAAAGCATTTTGGATGCTCTTTCATATCCATTGTAAATCTCTGTGTATAAATTTTCTTCTATAAATCCTAAATCACGAACTACTTCCAATATAGCTACTGCCTCAAAAACACTGCTTCTGGAATTGGTCAGGAAATGCCTCTTGTCAGGATTGTTCATTTTCCCGGTGGCTTCAGCCAGGTATAATACAATATTCATACTGGCTTTTTTCCATTGATCTTTTATTTGATCATCAATTTCTTTCTGCTTATAAATATATCTGAGAACTTTTATATTCTGCTCTCTTACAAGCTGATAAACATCTAACCTTTCAAAATCAAACATGTATTCAAAAAACTTTAATCCATACTTAGATTTGCAATTTCATCATAAAGCGGAGCGAGGGGGATTAATTGCCACCCGCAGGCAGACACACAAATCCGCTCATGAGGTTGTGCCTCATAAATTCGGCACAACGTTCAAACCCCTCCATCCCGTCGGTTCTCATCCCCACTTTGCCATCAGTTGTTTCAAATAACTTTAATCCTTACTTGCATTTGCAACTCATTATGCTGCGGAGAGGGGGGGATTACTCGCTTCGCTCGTGATCCCTGATTGAGCACCATACAAACCCTCAAACCAACCCTTCGGGTTATTTTTATTTGTAGTAGTGCCTTTATGAAAGCAAGCTTTCAACAGTTACTACTTCAAATAAAAACCCCGGCTGACGCCGGTGTTGGTTTGAGGGTTTGCGGAGAG
>JADFUQ010000305.1 GCA_015222065.1 Bacteroidota bacterium | reverse complement strand
TTGAAACAAGCGCAAAAAGCTTATCAGAAAGTGGTTGACAGTTATCCTGAGCAAACGGAAGCAGTCAAACTGGCTAATGAAAAACTATCTCTTCTCTTAAGAGCCAAAGCCGTTGCCGGAACCGGAAATAAGGAATTTAGTATCAGAAGGTTAACAGAAGATAATAATGTGGGTTCTGAAGGAGCGGTTTCACCAGACGGCAGATATCTCTCATATGTGGATTGGAAATCCGGCGACCTCGCCGTTTATGAAATCGCCACGGGAAATAAGCACCGTCTTACGAACAAGGGTTCCTGGGATAAATTAAATGAATTCGCATATTATTCCAGGTGGTCGCCCGACGGCAAACAGATTGTCTATGATTGGTATAATACGAAGGAAGACTTAATGGAATTGCGTATTATCGGGTTTGACGGCTCGAAACCCCGAATTCTCTATTATAAGGAAGGAGTATGGTCTCAAACGTACGGTTGGTCCCCCGATGGTAAACAAATTTTGGCATGTTTCCTCAGAAAAGACGGACCAGAACAGATTGTGCTGGTTTCCGCTGACGACGGTTCCGTGCGCATTCTCAAAATACTGGAAAAAGGCTGGCCAGAGAACATGTGCTTTTCACCGGATGGGCGTTTCATTGTGTATGACTTTCCACCAGAAGAAGATTCTCCGGAAAGAGATATCTCCCTTCTGTCAACCGATGGAAGCCGTGAAATTTCACTGGTTGAGCACCCTGCCGATGATTATGTGCTCGGCTGGGCGCCGGATGGGAAAAATATTCTTTTTGCCAGTGACCGCAGGAATAGCCTAGATGGCTGGATTATTCAATTCTCAGATGGTAAAGTTCAGGGAACACCCAAACTGGTCGCACCGAATATTGGGAAAGTATGT
Organism: Bacteroidota bacterium; assembly: GCA_015222065.1. Taxonomy (GTDB): domain Bacteria; phylum Bacteroidota; class Bacteroidia; order Bacteroidales; family VadinHA17; genus JADFUQ01. The sequence goes on along the minus strand of JADFUQ010000305.1, from coordinate 3,565 downwards.
TATCCGAAGGGATTCACCCGGAACGGTTCTTTCTACTACGATATATATGACTATGCGATGGATATTTATTTTGGAGAACTCTCTCCGGAGACAGGCAAAATAATCGGTCTGCCGAAAAAGCTGATTACACGTTTTGAGGGGTCCCTCACTCAACCTGAATACTCACCTGACGGGAAATACATTGCCTATATAAACGAGGTGCCTGTTTCTGTATGGACCAGTCATACCTCTATCAGTATTCAATCCCTTGAAACCGGAAAGATTCAGGAATTCTCATCTAAACACTTACGAAATATTAGTTGCCCCCGTTGGTCTCCTGATGGCCGTTCCATTATTGTTCTGGGCTGGGATTGGAAGGGGAAAAGGGGGCTATATCGCATTGATGCCCAATCGGGAATCTCCACACTTTTGGTGCCACCCAGTAAATCGGTCACTGAGAGTTGGTTGGGACAACACGAATGGTCCCGTGATGGGAAAGCTATTTTTCTGGAGCGACTTCCCAGCAATATGACTCAGTCTATTATGTTATTAGAGATAGAAAGTGGCACAGAAAAGGAACTCTATCGTGGTGAATCCAATTCCAGAGGATTCAAATTTTCCTGTTCACCAGACGGTAAATGGCTGGCTTTTTTGTCAATGGGAGTTAAGGAATATGTTTTAAGAATCATGCCGGCTGACGGAGGAGAATATCGAGAACTCTATAGGTTTAAGCCAGATAACGTTCAAATTTATCACCAAAAATTAATATGGACTCCCGATGGAAAGTACATTCTCTTTGAAAAATTTCAACTCGCAGAAAAGAAATTCAGCTTATGGCGAATTCCCAAAGAGGGCGGAGAACCACAGGAACTTGGATTAAAGTCGGACTCTTATATTGTTGCAAGTATTCATCCCGACGGACGACATATCGTGTTTGCATCTCCCGCATCCACCGGTAATTCAGGAAACTGGGTAATGGAAAATTTCCTTCCAGTAACTGAATAGAATAAATTAACTCATAACACCCCGGTTGTTCTGCCGGAAGGCGGATCACCGGGTGTGTTATCCCGTTAATCGCCCTGGGATAGTTAATTCCAGGTCCTTACGTACCGGGTTTTTCCAAAGGTGCGCAATCATTAGTCCAATACATGTTTCTTTAGGATTTTATGTTCCAAATGAATAGCATACCCGCCAAGCGGTTTAAAACCGCCAGGCGGGTATGAATATACATGTTTCTGGTTACTGGGTGTCCCGAATTTCTTCCCGCTCTGCGGGATTAGAAGTTCGAGGATCCTCGAAAAAATCTGAAATCGAAGATTTCTGTTTTTTCGGGACCGGGTGTTGGGAGCGGTCAGACCGGTAGAACAAGGAATATAGCATATCTGAAATTCCAGAGATATGTAGAAACAAAATGCTGAACCAATTAAAAACCGGTCAGACCGCTTGCCTCTATTAGAAAAATTGTCAATTGAAGATATTATACCTATTAAAAAAAGGAGTATTATTTGGAATCCGTTTTTATTGTTTTATAAGGGATTATATGGTAATTTGCGGTAGAATATAATGTTAGCCCAATAAAAAATAAAAAGAGGATTATGATGAAAAATTACATTAGCTATGCAATATTTGCTCCATTCCTTATTTTAGTAAACATAATTTTATTTTTCAACGTTCCTGCTAAGCCGACTGACACTTCACAAGGGACGAGCAAATTGCTTGATATGACCTATACTTTTGACGAAAATACAATTTACTGGCCTACAGCGGAACCATTTACACTGGAAAAATTAGATTGGGGAGTTTCAGAAGGTGGTTGGTGGTATGCTTCAAATAATTACGGTGCTTCTGAACATGGCGGGACACATGTAGATGCTCCAATTCATTTTGCCGAAAAGGGAAAGACAATTGATCAGATTCCTCTTGATGATTGGATTGGTCCAGCAGTCAAAATTGATGTGGTTTCAAAATGTCTGAGCAATAGAGATTATCTGTTAACGATTGAAGATATAAAACAGTGGGAGACAAAATATGGCATAATTCCGGATAATGCCTGGGTGCTCATGTATACTGGGATAGATACAAAATTTTACCCTGATAAGGAAAAAGTATTGGGAACAACAAAAACCGGAAAGGATGCCCTTCCTGAATTAAGTTTCCCGGGATTTTCTGTACAAGCCGCAGAATTTTTACTTAATGAAAGAAACATCAAGGGCATAGGACTGGATACCCCAAGTATAGATTATGGAAAATCAAAAGATTTTATGGTGCATCGAATTTGTTTTGCAGCCAATAAACTGGCTATTGAAAATATTGCCAATCTTGATAAATTGCCTGTTAAAGGAGCGACCCTTTACGCTATACCAATGTTAATAAGGGATGGCACTGGTGCACCTGCCCGGGTTTTTGCTGTGCTACCCTAAATATTTAAAAGTGGCTGCCAAGTATTGGTCGCTTTTCGCTCGTTGCTCTTTGCCCTTAGCTCTTCACTTTTTACTTTTATCTTGACACTGATTGTTAGTTACAGACTACCAGGTATTAGGATAAAAAGGAGTATTATATGAAATCCTCTTATACTTGGATATATATGGATTATTGGTAATTTGCAGACAGTTGAATATAATGTTTTTCCAAAATAGTTGAATCATGAAACTTCCAATATATCAAATTGATGCCTTTGCAGGTCGCTTGTTTTCAGGAAATCCTGCAGCCGTTGTTTTCCCTGAATCAGAGCTCCCTCCTGAAATGATGCAGGCAATAGCAGTAGAAAATAATTTGGCAGAGACAGCTTTTGTTTTAGCTGATGGAGCAAACTATAAAATCCGCTGGTTTACCCCCACTGCTGAAGTAGATTTATGCGGGCATGCAACATTGGCCGGTGCACATGTTTTGTTCAATCATCTTGGCTACTCACCTGATACAGTTTCATTTTCATCTAAAAGCGGACCGTTATATGTACGCAAAGAAGAGGAAATCCTATACCTGAATTTTCCCGCTGACACACTACAAGTAGCTGAGCTAACTGAAGATATTATAAATGGATTGGGAGCCAGGCCAATTGAAATATATAAAGGCAGGGATGATTACCTTGCTCTATTTAATAGTGAAAAAGATATTTCATTATTATCCCCAAATATGGATATACTGTATAGAGTCACATTAAGGGGGGTAATTGTTTCTGCACCAGGTAATGAATCTGATTTTGTTTCCCGATTTTTTGCACCCCGGTTAGGAATACCGGAAGATCCTGTGACAGGATCGGCTCACACAACCCTGATTCCATATTGGTCAGGGAAATTAGGTAAACAACAATTGTTTGCCAGACAAATATCCAAACGAGGTGGAGAATTGATGTGCAAAGACCTGGGTAAAAGGGTCGAGATAGGAGGACGGGCAATAACATATCTTGTAGGAGAAATTTATTTATAAAAGAAATAGTGGCTATCAAGGTCCGGCAGTGGTCGTCAATTCCGCTACATTTCATTATCACCGATGAGTTTAGCCGTTAACCGGAATCGGAATAAGGAGCCTATGATAAAAGTACTTATTATTATTTTTTTATCTTTCCAACTTGTTGCATTTGCACAGG
>JADFUQ010000304.1 GCA_015222065.1 Bacteroidota bacterium | reverse complement strand
GGTCCGATTTTAAAAACTATATCTCCGATTCGTATTTCCCTTCCACCCATACTTGCCTCCTTAATAATAGCTTTCAGCCCGGTTCCTGGGTTTTCATTCAATTGCTTAAGTCCATAATAAGCAAGTATCCTGTTTTCCCCGGTAACAGGAACAATATCTGAAGCAATACTTACAGCTACAAGATCAAGGTAAGGAATAAGCACACTGAACGGGATATCGTTTATTATTGAATATGCCTGAACCAATTTGAACCCTACTCCACACCCGGAAAGTTCTTTATAAGGATAGTTACAGTCAACCCTTTTAGGATCAAGGATCGCGGTTGCACCGGGTATTTTTTTATCCGGCAGGTGATGATCACATATAATAAATTCAACCCCTTTCCCGGTAGCATAGTCAACTTTTTCAATTGCTTTTATACCACAATCCAATGCTATGATAAGAGAAAAATTATTTTCAACAGCATAATCAATACCCTTGTACGATATTCCATATCCCTCTTCATACCGGTCTGGAATATAAAAACCGAGATTTGAATATATCTTTTTAAAGAATGAATAAACCAAAGCCACAGAAGTTGTTCCATCAACATCATAATCACCATAAATCAGGATTTTTTCATTTCTGCCGATAGCTGAAGAAATCCTGTCAACAGCAATATTCATATCCTTCATCAGAAAAGGGTCATGTAAACAGGACAGGTCAGGCGCAAAAAATGAACGAGCCTCATCAGGAGCATGTATATCCCTCTGTACCAGAAGATTTGCCAATCTATTATCTATCTCAAGACTTTTGGCAAGTTGCTCCACTATCACAATGTCGCCTTTTTCCTTAATTATCCATTTTTTATCCATAGCATTCAATTAAATCATTTTATCAAACTCAAAAACCTCATTCATTTTTTCCCTGACAACCAATTTTACATTGTTTATATCAATTTTCGCATCCACCTCTTTTTCCAGCGAAGTAATCCCTTTATCAACAAATCCACAAGGATTTATATAGTTAAAATATTCCAGGTTAGTATTTACATTAAATGCAAACCCATGCATAGTTACAAACCTGCTTGCACGCACTCCTATAGCACAAATTTTTCTTGCTTTTCCCGGAGTTTCGGGATCTAACCAGACACCGGTTCCGTTTTTCAATCGTTCTCCTTTAAGATTATATATACTTAGAGTTTTTATTATAGCCTCTTCAAGTTTATTAATATACTGTTTTATACGCACATTGAATAATTCAAGATCGAAAATGGGGTATCCGACAATTTGTCCCGGACCATGATAGGTAATATCACCTCCCCTGTTGATTTTATAAAATGAGGCATCTTTTGCCTTTAATTGCAATTGATCGATAAGGAGATTATTTTCAGACCCGCTTTTACCAAGTGTATAAACATGTGGATGCTCACAAAACAGGAGGTGATTTTTTATTTTTATTTGCTCACCGGGTGGCAGATCCCTGTTTTGTCCTTTTACTGAAACAATCTTTTCAAACAGTTTCTCCTGGTACTCCCATGCTTTTTTAAAATCAATTTTTCCAAGGTCCTTAAATATTACTTCACTTATGTTTCGCACTTGACAACACATTAATAAGATGAATAATGAACAAGGATTAACGAATAACGAATTTTGAAGTTTCTATTAAACCATGATTATTTCTAATATCTGAAATCGGTGTTCCTTGTTCGATATTAAAAAAATAGAATTGTGTACTTATTTGATATTATGCACTTTTATTCGTGAATCCACATGTCTTTCTGCATGATAAGATGATCTGACAAGCGGACTGCTCTCAACAAATTTAAATCCTTTCTCCAGTCCGGTTAGACGATATTGTTCAAACCGGTCAGGATGTATGTAATCAATTACAGGATAATGATTGAGTGTTGGTTGAAGATATTGTCCGATGGTCATCACTTTGCAACCCACCTTCAACAGATCATCCATAGTTTCGAACACCTCTTCGTCAG
>JADFUQ010000032.1 GCA_015222065.1 Bacteroidota bacterium | reverse complement strand
GGAGGAGCTTCTGTTGATGATTATCTTAATGGTGTAATACGGAAACATGAACTCACCAGACCAGACAAAGAAGAAGATCGCATGAAGCATGTGCGGGTTAATAATGCAAATATCGAACCGGTTTTCTTTTCTTATCCGGCTCACTTTGAATTGGATAGTTTGGTTAAAGAATATGCCGATTCAAATGTTCCTGAATATGATTTTGTTGCTGATGATGGTATCAGTCACCATTTCTGGGTGGTAAATAATGATGAGGTGGCCAAACGAATTGTTTCACTTTTTAAAGAAATCCCTTATACTTATGTGGCTGATGGACATCATCGTACAGCTGCTGCAGCCAGGGTGGGTGAGGAGAAGAGAAAAAATAATCCTAACTATAAAGGTGATGAAGAATATAACTTTTTTCTGGCTGTCCATTTTCCTCATAACCAGCTTACAATAATTGATTATAACAGAGTAGTCAGGGATCTGAATGGACTTACACCGGGGGAATTCCTTAAGAAACTTGAAAAGGGGTTTAATATTGAAGAAAAAGGAACAGATATCTATAAACCAGATAAACTGCATAACTTTTCAATGTACCTGGAAGGGAAATGGTACTCACTTACAGCGAATGAGAATTTCTACGATGATAACGACCCGGTAGGAGCATTGGATGTAACAATACTTACAAAACAGGTGTTAGATCCGGTTCTTGATATCAAAGATCTGAGAAGATCAGAACGGATTGATTTTGTTGGTGGAATCCGTGGGTTAGAAGAGCTGAAAAAAAGGGTTGATTCCAGGGAAATGAAAATTGCTTTTGCTTTGTTTCCTGTTTCTATGAAACAATTAATCAGAATTGCGGATACTGGTAATATTATGCCACCGAAAACTACATGGTTCGAACCAAAACTCAGAAGTGGATTGATTATTCATAACCTTGATGATTAACAGGTATAAGACATAATGTTTTGTAGTAACTATTCAGTGCCTTAAGTTTGAAATGCTAAAATGGCTAATCTCATTATACTTTGCATTTTTAAGTCAGCAATCTTCAGTCGGCAGTCGGCAATCTGAAGACTGGGCTATTTATACTTTTCAGGATTTTGAATCATGTGATTATGTATTTGAACAAACAGATCTTGAGGATTTTCTTATCGAGTTGTCAAAGAGTGAAATTCATCTTTAGAAAATTTCTTACTAACGTGATAAATATCCTTTGCAAGAGCAACTGCTGACTGCCGACTGTGGACTGCCGACTGATTAGTTACACTTTGCAAATTAATAAAGCAATATTTGATTGATATATAAAAAGAGAAAACCTTGAAAAACATAATAATTAATATAAAATCATAAACAAATCAGATTTTGTATTTAAAAAAAAAATATTAATTTTACTATCAGTATAATGAAATAGTTTGAATAATCCTTTAAATCAAATAATTATGGTTAGCCACTTCTATCGGTTTAAATTTTCAATGACATTCATGCTAATTATTATTAGCGCTTTGGTCATTGGTTGTAAGTCAGGCGGGGAGGGGGGCAAGGAACCGGAGTTTGATGTAGATATGGAAGAAATTGATGAGGCCCTTTTTGATAATATCAATCAGGCAAAGAAGATTTTTTATGCTATGCCTTCACCTCTTGAGACAGCTATGTTAGTTAAGTCCGCCGGTGCTGCATATAATGAAGACCTTCTTAACTCCGTTGATAATGTTGGTAATTATACTACAAATCGCAGTATGGCTCTTAATCTTGGAATTTATACCTGTGATTTAAGTTTTGCCAGCCTTTACGACCAAACTCAAACTTCAATCTCTTATATGTCTGCAGCCAAAAAAATGGCAGACGGGCTTGGGATCCTTGATGCAATTAGTGAGGAAACTCTTGAAAGACTTGAAGAGAATGTGAATAACAGGGAGATGATCATGGATATTGTTTCTGAAGCTTTCATGAACTCCAGTTCATACTTGCAGGAGAATAACAGACAAGCCCTTTCCTCAATTGTGCTTGTTGGTGGTTGGGTCGAGGGATTATATCTTGCTACTAAACTTGTTGACGAGGATTCTTTCGAAGGGAATAAACTAGTGACGAGGATCATAGATCAGAAATTATCACTTAATATTGTGGTGAAATTACTTGAGGACCAAAAAAGTAATCCTGATGTGGCTGATATTCTTGCTGATATGAATCAGTTGAAAGCTATTTATGAAAAAATAAGTATTACTACTTCGGAAATAAAAGCGTCATTTGATGAAGAAACTCAAGTTACAACACTTGAATCTGAAACAAGAAATAATTTCACGCCTGAACTTTTTGCTGAACTAAGTGCAAAAGTTGAGTCACTTCGGGAATCTTATATTCTTTAAAAAAATCTTCAATGTTATGAAAAGAAGTTTGTTTGTTTTTATTATTATTACATTATTCTTTGCGTTACCTCAATCCGGTAAGTCACAGTGTAAAGGTTTTGCAAAAAAAATATGTAAAGCTGAACTTTACCCGTTTACACATGATGGGAATTATCATGCGGCTATACTTACCGAAGGGGAAGAAGCAGAACTTTATAAAACTTTTTATTCTGATCAGGAATACAGGATTGCAATTTGTGGATCTGTTGGTCTGCCAAATATTGAATTCAAAATTGTGGATGCGCATAAGAACGAATTGTACAATAACCGGAATGACGACTATACTAATGTTTGGGACTTTAAACTTGATTCAAGTCAGCAACTTAAATTAGTGGTTAAGGTATTGAAAGCAGAGGGTGAAGCCAAAGAACCGGAAAGTGGTTGCGTAGCAATTATGTTTGGCTTTAAGGTTAAGTAACTATTAAAAATTAAATAAGTTTCGGTCGTAAATATTTTCCGGTGTAAGATTTGTCACATTTAATAAGTTCTTCAGGAGTTCCTTCAAAAACCAGGTTACCCCCCTGTTCACCACCGCCGGGTCCCAGATCAATAACCCAATCTGCACATTTTATTACCTCAAGATTGTGCTCAATTATTAAAATTGAATGCCCTCTTTC
>JADFUQ010000303.1 GCA_015222065.1 Bacteroidota bacterium | reverse complement strand
GTGCCGGCCAGGTTTTCCAAATATATTTCCTTTATCTGGACATGGGCAGGTTGTTGATAACAATTTACCAACGCTTCTGCCACATCATCGGGTTTTAGCATTTTGCCGCGATCCCAATCATACGGTATCTGATCCTGCATCTGGGTGTCTACTGAGGAGGGATAAATAGACGTTACTTTTATACCACGAGGGGCAAGCTCCTGCCTGAGTGTATCCGCTAAAGCCCGCAATCCCCATTTTGAAGCACAATAGGCGGACCATTCCGAAAATGTCTGATAACCGGCAATAGAATTTACAAAAAATATATGAGAACCTTCTCTAAGAAGAGGAATACTTTTCCGGGTAAGCATAAAGGGGGCGGTTAAATTTATATCCATTGTTTTTTGCCACTCTGAAACAGCCATTTTTCCAACACTTTCGATTTTTGCTATTCCCGCACTATGAACCAACAAACTAATTTTCGTATCCGATTTCAATATTTCTTTAACCAGCAGATCTAACTGCGTTTCATTTGTTAATTCAGCCGGATAAAACACGCAGGTACCTGACCGATCTTCGATTTCTTTTTGCAGACTCTGTAATTCGGATATATTTCTTGCCGTGGCAAAAACCGGTAAACCGGCTTCGGCCAGTTTTTTGGCCACACTTCTTCCAATTCCTTTACTGGCACCGGTTACCAATGCTATTTCAGATGACACTACGCTCACTCCTGATTAGTTCAAGAAATTCTGACCGTGTTGAAGGATCATTACGGAAAGAACCTAAAAGTGTTGACGTGATCATTTTTGCCTTTTCCTTCTCAACTCCGCGCATCGACATGCACATATGATAGCCTTCCACCACAACCCCAACCCCATCAGGATTAAGTTGATCCTGCAAAACATTTGCAATCTGAGCTGTCATCCTTTCCTGCACTTGCAATCTTCGTGCATACATATCCACAATTCGCGGTATTTTACTCAGACCAACAACCTTTCCTTTAGGAATATATCCAACGTGAGCTGCACCAAAAAAGGGTAACATATGATGTTCACATAAACTATAATAGTTAATATGTGTTACCACTACCATTTCGTCATAATCAACATCAAACAAGGCACTGTTTATTAATTCCTCCGGATTTTGACGATATCCCCTGGTTAGCTCCCGATACATCTTTTCAATTCGTTTTGGGGTATCAACCAGTCCCTGTCTTTCGGGATTCTCCCCGATTTCCTGTAATATTTTACGTATCGCTGCTTCAAAATCTTTCATTTTATCCTGCTTTCTAGCAGATGTAGTCCATCTCGAAGATGGACTACATCTTTAAAATGGACTACAACTCAGTTAAGATTGACCACACTCAAAATAATTATTATTTGTTTCCCACAGTTTCAGATGATATAACATATTTTTCGGAAACTGTTTGTCTAACTCCTGCCAGAGATATTTTATGATAATTTCACCGCTGGACAGATTATTTTTAAAAAAATCTACTTCTTTATCCAGATGTTTATAATCAAGTTTGTTGAGCACATTACCTACACCAGTGTCAAAATCATTCAATGAAAGTATCATTCCTGTTTTTTTATCAGGAATACCATTCAGACTCACT
>JADFUQ010000031.1 GCA_015222065.1 Bacteroidota bacterium | reverse complement strand
TTAATAAACTTGTATAAATGGTTAATTTTGCTTCTGGATAAATATAGAAAAAATTTATTATAGTACTATTTTTATGTTAATTTTTTAACACATTTCCCTAACATATAGAATTAATAATAATAACTAAACTGTTACATGTTAAATGCCTGGAACATTGTGCCGAAGGCACGCCTTTGGCGGAAGGTTCCATTATTCCATTATTTTCCTTTAAATTTCTTCAGATTATTTTCATCTTTGTTTTCTTATGGCACAAAAATTTGATACAAGTTTAGCCGACTCACAGGCAACCCTGGTGGACCCGGTTGCACCTGAACAGTTCGATTTTGATATGTATGCCGATTATGAAAAATCATTTCACAAACGGTGCAGTTCCTTTTGGCAAGCAGACTCGGGTGTTTTAGTTTATAGGCGAATGCGTGTTGCAGAAGTATTTTCTTATGATTCAAAAGAGATGAAAAAATCACTGGAATGGCAACTTGGCGCACTAAGGAAAAGCATGAATTACAAGGCAGATATACCAAACTTTCTTGAGCCATGGTATGGTATCGGCACAGTTGCAGGCGCTTACGGGGCAAACTATTATTGGGCTGATGGTCAGGCACCGGTAACAAAACCCTTGTTTCAATCAGTGACAGATGCTCTGAATCACAACCCCTCCCCGATTGCTTCAGCATCTATTGGGAAACATACGCTGGAGATGATCGAATACTTTATGGATAAAACAAAGGGCAAGCTTCCTGTCTCATTTACCGATACACAATCACCGCTTAACAGCGCCTGTAATATCGTAGATATTTCAAATTTCATGATGGATACAGTCATGTCGCCCGAAAGTGTAAAACAACTCCTTGATCAAATAGCCGGCCTGTTAATCGGGTTTACCCGGGAACAGATTGATCTTATCGGCTCTAACCTTGTTCGACCGGGGCATGGTTTTGCCTCATCAAGAGAATTCGACGGAATTGGAATAAGTGACGATAATATTCTGATGCTGGCGGGAAACTCATATCTTGATCTGGCGGCTCCATCACTGGAGAAATTTGGCGGGGCCTTTGGCGAACCAGTCTTTCATTCATGTGGTGACTGGTCTGACCGTATTAAAGTTGTGAAACAGATCAAAGGTTTGAAAATGGTTGACGGAGCCTTTTCAGAGGAAACCGATCCTGGCTACAATCCTGCTGAGCCTTTTAATGCTTTTGCGAATACAGGTATTGTCGTAGAGGCCAGAATAGTTGGTAATGCTGAAACAGTCATTCGGAAAGTCGGGAAGCTCTGGAAACCTGGCATGAAATTAATAATCGTCACTTACTGTAAAACACCTGAAGAACAGGAAATTGTATATGATCAAATTCATCAGATTTGTCAATAAATTATGAGAATAATGTATAGCAATTATTTGTTGTTTGGTATTTTCTTTCTTATTCAATGCAATGTACAGGCAAGGGAAATCAGGAACATAAACCAGGATTGGGAATTTGTACGCATGGATATGGATTTTAAAAAGGAATCAGATTTCGTAAAATGGGAAAAGGTAAATATACCACATACCTGGAATAATAAAGACGCTCAATCCGGTGGCGATGTTTACCGTGGTACAGGTTGGTACCGGAAATCATTCTTTGCGGAAAAAACCATTCGTAATAAAAAATTATATCTCCGCTTTGAAGGAGTCGGACAGGTAGCCGATGTATACGTAAATGGACATTTGGCAGGAACTCATGAAGGGGGCTATTCTGCTTTCTGCTTTGATATTACACCTTTAGTTCAATTTGGCGCAAAAAATCAGATATATGTAAAGGTAAATAATGAGCTCAAACCAGATATTATTCCTGTAAACCATCGTTTGTTTATGGTTTATGGTGGTATCTATCGTTCAGTATCACTTTTTGTTACAAATAAGGTTCATATCTCAACAACGGATTTTGCTTCCCCTGGCGTATATATTACACAAGATATTGTTTCTCAGGAAAAGGCAGAAATAAGTCTGAAGATCAAACTGGAAAACAGTCATATCCTGAAACAGAAAGTATTAATAAAAACCCTGGTTCTTGACTCCGATGGTCATGAAGTGGTTTTTAGCATTGATTCCTGTGCTTTGCCTCCGGTACGTCAGACAGATTTTATTCAGCATTTGGTGATAAAAGATCCGGTGTTATGGAACGGAAAGAAAAATCCTTACTTATACAAAGTGAAAGTTCAGCTAATAATGGAGAGGGAAGTAGCAGATGAGGTAAGTCAGTCTTTAGGACTACGGTACTATCACTTTGATAGTAACCACGGATTTATGCTTAATGGCAAACCATACAGGTTGTACGGGGTTTGCCGGCATCAGGAATGGGAAAATTATGGCAGTGCCATGTCTGACAGGCAGCATAAGACTGATTTCGACCTTATCAACGAAATGGGAGCCACAACTGTAAGACTGGCCCATTACCAACAATCAGATTATGTTTACTCTTATTGCGATACGCTGGGGTTAATAGTCTGGGCTGAGGTTCCCTTCGTAAATACATGGAGCGGGCAGGAGGCTAAGAATGCAAAACAACAGTATTATGAATTAATACTTCAAAATTTTAATCATCCATCCATTATCATATGGGGAATTCACAATGAAGTATATGCCCGGAATATCTCTGAATATCCGGTGCAGTTAACACGGGAAATGCATACTATTGCCAGGCAACTGGATCCATCAAGGTATACCGTTTCTGTATCGGGCTGGGGAAATCTTGACCGCCCCATGAATTTCCATACCGATCTGCAGGGAATTAACAGGTATTTTGGATGGTATGAAGGAAAAATTGAAGATATGGCAGAATGGATGGATAGTACACGTGTAAGCCGGCCTGACAACCTGATCTGTGTTGCTGAATACGGCTGTGGCGCTAATGTTGAACACCAGGCTGAAGTAATTGAAAAACAACCAGATCCAACCGGGGGTCAGTTTTTTCCTGAATCATACCAAACCCGGATGCACGAAGTACAATGGTCACAGATCCAAAAACGTTCTTTCATTTGGGGTTCGTATGTGTGGAATATGTTCGATTTCTGTGTCCCGGGATGGGATCGTGGCGGGCGAAAAGGACTAAACCATAAAGGCCTGGTAAGCTATGACCGCAAAATAAAAAAGGATGGTTTCTTCTGGTATAAGGCTAACTGGTCTGACCAACCGGTTTTGTATATCTCAGAGAAAAGGCTAAAAGAACGGTCTTTAAAAAAAACATCCTTTAAAATTTACTCAAATATCGGCGAGCCTCAATTTTATCTTAATGGAAAAAGGATTAAACATGAAAAAGGACTGAATGAAGTTATGTTTATTGCAAATGATGTTAAGTTAAAAAAAGGAGAGAACAAGCTTAAAGTGATTGTTGTAAAGAACGGAATAGAATTCACTGATGAGGCGGTTTTTATAAAGAAGTGACTAAAGTGAGCTAAAGTTATAAGTGAACTAAAGTTGCTTATTCAAAATCTTATTCTCGAAAGATATATATCGCATGGGGTCTGCCAGTCTCCGGGGCGTTTTATTTCCGGATAATACTCATGCATTGAATAATCACTGATCAAATATTCATTTCCGTATTGAACTACCCCGGGATAACTGCTGTCGCCGGCACTTAACAGTTCCATCAACAATCGGGGCCGGGTGCCATCCATTATAAAAATTCCGGTTCGCAGACCATGGTGGTATGCCTCAACCCGGGCCGGATCGGCATTGACCATTTCAGCATTTTTGCCGGAAGTAAAAGCGTTCCAATCTCTTCTCAAGTCCCTGAATCCCTCATCAGATTGAGAACAGTATCTGCCTGTAATCATTGTTTTTCCCTTCACTTTAAACACACAGGGAGCCTGGATGGTACGCCCGGTGGCGACACTTTCCCAACGGTTCTCTTCCGGAATATAGGTCGCTATAAGCATCTCTTGATCACTTCCGTCCCCACAGCGTGCATAAGCCATAAGTTTGTCGCCATCTATAAGGAGGTCGGTTTCGTTTCCATCTGTTTCATAATCAAGGATAGTAGAAGTTGCCTCCCAGGTATGCCCATCCGGACTATTAAGGAGTTTTACGCCGTAGTGCCATTGCTTGGAATCTTCATTATATTGTCGATCGAAACCGGCAACCACATATTGATCACGCCATTTTTTAGGTCGCCAGAAAACGTAAGGAGAGCATCTGAAAGGATCACTCCATTTTCCTGTATTCAGCCTCTCAAACCCATATGATACCCAGTAGGTATCGCTCTTTTGCTCAACCGGCCAGCATGGGCCATATAACATTAACCTATTTTCAACTTGTAGAAATTTTGGATCACGGGACTCAATAAAACCTTCAACATGCAGCTCAGCATCTTTGATCCATTTGACGCCGTCTTGTGACCTGAGCACTATTATTTTAGCGAATCCGCCACCCGACAATCCATGACAACGACCACTTCTGAAAGCTGCATAAAATTCACCCTGAAAAAAGGTCAGGTCCGTGAAACCATTATGCCTGATATCATATTTTTCAGCATCCGAATAAATTTTTCTGTAATCACACAAGGTTGGATTGGGATAGTTTTTTACTCCCATTACCGGCAGCAATTTGCCGGCAACAAAAGGCGCCATGGCTGATTGCGCAACGGCATCGGGAAGCCAACCTTCAAAAAGGTGGTCGTAAGCTAAGTGGTTATCCTTAAAATATTTATAAAAATCGATCAGTGGCAGTTTTTTTTCTTCTGCCAGATCATGGATAGCCTGAACAAGACCATACAAATGATCCTGTTGCAGGCGTAGTTCTTCCATTGTACACTTGACTGTCATCCGTTCCGATACCGGTGGGGGGGTCAACAGAACAATATTTATTTTTTCTTCTTCAATCCTGTTCACTACTTTTTCCAGGTCCTCCCTGAAATTTTCTGCATCCACGCTTGCAAGCACATCATCCATACCAAACATCACCAGTACATAGTCAGGCGAGTGTGAGAGTACGTCATACTCCAGCCGTGCTGCACCTTTTGCAACAGTATTTCCAGCTAAACCTGAACAAATGATTTCAACTTCTCCGTCAACCCAATCAGTGAGGATGCGTTCCAGGATTGACCACCAGGTTTGTGTTTCACGGACTTTATTTACAGTGTTGGTTCCATGCTTAAAGCAATCGTGAAACAGATCAAGTTTGGCTGATGTTCCTTCTGTTACCGTACCGCCAAAAAGAACAATTTTTGTTGCTTCTGATTTTTGCTTCATTTCCCCGGTGACCTCAGCACTTTCCTTAGTTCTGCTGCAACTATAAAGGGTAGTAAGTAATACAATTCCGGCCAATAATAAAGTTGACCAGGGTTTGCTATAAACAAATGGCAAGAATTTGCTTACTGAATTTGTGTCAAGTTTTTTTATGTTCATAATAGATTATTGAGTTAGTAAATGGAGAAGTGACTAAAGTGACTAAAGTTTAAACTTCTTCACAACTTTAGCCACTTTTAACTTCTTCTTGATTTATTTGCAGAACTAAAAAATTGAAATCATCAGCAACCAATATGCCATTATTTTTCATAACATGATTCGCGAATTTTGTTGCCAGCTCATCAACTAACAGCTTTTCGTTTTTCATATGAGGATTTTCTTTCACTAGTACGTCTGTAAAGAATTGCTTGTAATAAGAAAAATCTTTTTGGGTTTCAAGTTTGAAATCCCTGTTAATATATTTAAAACCTCCTTTATTTTCTTTTTCAACCTTACTAATAAAAGCGGCCTTCCAGGCTACATCTTTTCTTCCCTTGTTATTTAATCGGGGATTAATTAAAAAACCTTTTTCAGACTGAGTTTCCTCTGCTATAATCTCAACTTGTGCAGGGTTAAGATTTCCAGAAGATACTTTTACTACTATTTTGCCGGGTTCACCGATTGATCGGATAAAATTAGACACCGGTGTTGCCATATACCAAACACCTGATTGTTCACTATTTTTATTAATGTCGGTTTGCCATATCTCCGGGGCAAGAAGTTTTGCAGGACCCTTTACACTCCACACCAAATCTTTATTAAATGCCTGTACCTGTGTTCCTGCCTCGTCAATTACATCGACAGTGATCATTACTACGGCATCACGACCCGGTTCAATAGTTTCATGGGAAGAGTGAAGCCTGATTTTCATAGGCTTTCCAGCCATAATCAATGTGTGCTTAATCGTTTCGCCACCTTTTTTGGCTACAACTGTAATATTCCCTTGCTCAACAGTAATTCTTTTAAAAACAATCGTAAAAAAGTTCTCTTTTGAAGGAAAAAGTTTATCCTTTTTTTTACCATTTACAAAGAGTTGTACCTCATCACAATTTGAATCGACCACTATATCCTTTTCCTGTCCAATATATTTTTGTTGCCAAAAGTGAGGATGAATAAACACCATTGGTTTTTCGCAATAATTTGCCTGCCACAGAAAATATATATATTTAGGCACCCGGTAAACATCAACCCAACCTTTAGGATTCACTTTTTTTAGCGGACAATTCTTATAAACACGGTCTGCGCCGTCATCACAATACATCCACATGTTACCATTGGGCATATCAATACGCCCGCGTTGGCTCCCACCTTCCACTCTTGCCATTTTATGCTGCCATTCCTCGTTACCTGCATGTTGTCCGTTTTTCGGGTTTTCTGAATAAATTTCATCATGTGTCCAACCTCTTACCGTAACCCGTAAGAGGTTTTCCATATCCATATTAGTATGATCATGTGTTACAAAATCACCCTGTCCGTTTCTCACCCAACGGCCATGGATAATGCGGGTAGAGTCTTCCTCGTAGATCCACTTTGAGTTAGCCCCATCATTAGTTTCATTACCGGTTGAGTAGAAAACAATCGAGGGGCGGTTACGATTCCGGCGAACAGCCTCACGTATCATTTGCTCCTGCACAGCTTCGTCAAAATCAATATCTTTTATCATTGGTGCACCCATATTAACCAACATGCCCCATTGGTCAAACAGGTCGTGAATCAAAGGATTGTTTGGATGAATGTTGGGACGGATAAAATTATGCGCCTGGCCGAATTTTATATCCCTAATGTCCATCACGTCTATCCATTCGGGAATTGCATTGTTTAACCATGGGAAACATTGCGTTCGATTTGTGCCATGAATGTGGATGGGCTTGCCGTTTAAAATTCCAATGTTTTTCTCATAATCCCAGGCGAAAGTCCTGAATCCAAACGTACTCTCATAATGGTCTGAAAGTTTATTGTTCACAAATACTTCAGATGAAACCTTATATAAATTAGGGTCTTCCGGTGACCAGAGCTTTGGATTCCGGACATAAGTAAACATCTGTTGAAAACAATGATTTTCTCCAGGCTGAACTTTCACAGAAACTTCTTTTTCCAACAGAATTTTTCCGTCTGTATCTAACATCGTATTTTTAAGAATAATTTCCTGAATATCAGACTTATCATTCTTTACCCAGGTTTTAACAAAAACATCTGCTTTTTCTTTTGATAATTTGGGTATGGTTATCAACAATCCGCCTTCATGTTCTGCTGAACCCTGAAAAGGAATGTAAACATCATTTTTAATAACAATTCTTACGTCGCGAAAAATACCTCCGGAATGAGTTTGATTGCCTGAATACATAGGTGGAATATGAAACTCATCATTCAATTTGTTCCTGACAGCAACAACGAGTACGTTTTCTTTATTCGGTAAAATATAATCGGTAATATCAAAATAGAAAGCATTGAAACCACCTTTGTGTTCACCAAGATATTTGTTGTTAAGGTAAACGCGGCAGTATTTCATCACACCTTCAAATTCAATAAAAACCCGTTTCGTACTAATTGGCGGTTTCTGAAAAGAAAATTTTTTGCGATACCAACCCCAGCCGCGCCACCAATAGGAAACATCTCCCATGCCTGCCTCCTCACCAAAGTAGGTTTTTCTGGTTTCCGATGCATTTAAAATAAAAGGATGTTCCTGATGTGTTGTCTCGTAATTGTGCCAACTATGCGGAATGGCTACTGCCGGCCATTTTGAATCGTCAAAATCTGATTCAGACAGAGATACTTCAAATTGTTCAATAGGGAAATAGTTAAATGTCCAGTTACGGTTGATTTTTTGAACCTGCCTTGGCGGGAGCGAAGACATGAATCTTGTAGTATATTCCTCTGTAAACGTTTTATCACCTGCACTATGCCATGGTTTCAATTCCTGAATGATTAGCTTGTCGTTACCAGAACATGACATTAACAAAAGAGAGAGTAATATTACTATGTGAGCAAGAGATAAAGATTTCACCATGTTCATAATTTTACTATTCCCTATCCCATTTTGCTGTACCGATAGCAAAATACTTGTTAACATGCGGCGGCTCTTTACGGCTGGCGTACCATATCCGGTATGAGCCATCACCAAGGGCCATAACCGACTGGCTTGTAGTATAATGAGATTCCCAAAAATGTGTGGGGTCTGGACAGAACACCGGGTTATCAGGATTTTTCTTCCAGCTAATACCATCCTCGCTGATAGCACAACCAAGTGCGGTATTTAAATACTGTTCATGCCAGTACGAGCCATACCACATCACATACAATCCGCCAATCTTCAGTACAGCTGGATAGAATAAACGTCCGATCTCCCACTCCTGGTCGATCACAACAACAGGATCATCAATAATGTCCCATTTTTTTCCATCATTGCTTTGAACATATCGAATTGTCCATGGCTCAGAAGTTACATCGGTGTACCACATTTTGTAAATATCGTCTTCCTTAATAATGGTAGGTGCATAGACATTTTCCAGTTGGGCCGGGGAAGGAGAAGACCAGTGAATACCGTCGACACTGTAGGTCTCATGTAATGTGTGCAACGCATTAGGCTGTGTCAGGTCTGCAGCGGTAAACCACATGCGAAGGTTTTCCTCTTCACGGAGTAATGAACCATCAGGTTTGCGAAGTAATGTGGGAGTTAAAACCGAATGACTGCCATCACCAAATTCGAATACAGGAGAAACTCCAGCTTTTTTAAAATTTATGCCATCACTGCTTATTGCATAACCAAGCTTAAAAACACGCTGCTCCACAGCACCCCGCGACCCACTGTACCACATGTAATATTTGTCGTTCTCGAAAGTTACACAGGGAGAAAGAATATGCATATCATCAAACGAACCATGTGTTCCCAGAGATAAAACCGGCAAGTCACTATCACGTATCCATTGCTGTGGTTTCATCCATCTCGAAATCTTTTCCTGCAATACTGCCTCCACGGTTGTATTAACCCATCCCATCATGGTAAATATGGGATCGGGTTTGTGTTTTCCCGGAAAGCAGGCTAATTGTTCCGGTTCACGATAAATAACTCCGTAGTCCACTGCCTGTAACCCCCGTTCATTTCTTTCGGTATTGTATAGTTCTTCGATTTCTTTACCCTGAGAATCAACCCACTCTCCGAATGAAATTGTTGCTTCCGGTACCAATCGCCTATCCTTAGGTTGCATAAGGTGATCCTGAAGCCACATAACCGATGAATGTGAGAGAAAATAAGGCCTGTGTCCTCCGCCGGGAATAAATTCCATAGCAATTGCACTTTTGATTCCTGCATTTTTAAGAATAGAATCAGCTTCAGCGATATTGGTTTTCAGTTCCCGTACCACTGCAGCGCCACCTTCATCAGGATCAATGACAGCATCTTTGGTTCCACACAAAAAGAGAGTTGCCGCATGAGGTGCGAGAAGGGCAGTCATCTCATCGAATCCCATTATTTTATCAAACTCAATATAGGGCAGACGTGTGCAATATTTGCCTACTCTTGTATAACGTTCGCTGAAATGCCACCCGCTGATTACTGCAGTTTTAATACGATCATCCACCATTGCCACACAGCCGGCAGTTGCCCCGCCAAGAGAATAGCCAACAATTCCTATATGGTCTTTATCCACTTCAGATCGTGTCTCCAAATAATCGATGCCGCGGATCAGATCCCATACAATTTTTCCGACTACCATTCGCTTGAGCTTAGTACGAACAAACTCAGGGTTTTTGTCACCAAGATAATATAAGTCATGGCCTCGAGCTCCCATTTTGCCATCAATTTCACGTTCTTCTTCGCCGATAGTATCGTGAATAAGGCAGACGAACCCAAGCTTAGCATAAAGCTGCCCGGCGTATTGCGCATAGAAACTGGATTTTGATCCACCATGCCCACAAGCTACGACAATAGCAGGCGCCGGTTTGCCAGCAGGTTCAGGAAGATACAGTAGCGCTGTTACCCGTGAGTTTGATTCACTGGCGTAAGTAATCGATTCAATCCTGTAACCCTCTCCATAGTTAACACGATGAATAGTTGCATCCAGTGGAATCCGCTCGACCGGCAGTGTAAGTATTTCACTCATCTGCTGCCGAAGAAATACTACTCTTTCTGTCCATGATGACTGTTTTCCACGATTATGGTCTGCCCGATTGCAAGCAGCGGTTATCAATAATACGGAAATCAATAACAAACGATTAATCATCCTGTGAAAATTCTTTTGAAATACGTGCTTATGCATAGTTTTTAGTAATTAAAAAAAACGAGTTGAAATAAATATAATCTTTCGTCTCATAACAATTACTTATTTAATAACTTCTTCTCTGCAAATCTTATTCTCGATATATATATATCAGATGGTGTATTCCAGTCTCCGGGACGTTTTATTTCCGGATAGTATTCATGCATCGAATAATCGCTAATTAGATACTCATCGCCATATTGTACCACACCTGTGTAGCTGCAATCCCCTGCACTGAGGAATTCCATAAGTAAGCGAGGTTTATTGCCGTCTATTAAAAATAACCCGGTACGTAAGCCATGATGATATTCTACAACACGAGCAATGTCCGCTTTTTCTTCTTTACTTTCTATACCCGATGTAAAATTTCTCCAGTCTTTCATCAGTTCCCTGAATCGGTCATCTGTCTGGGACATATACCT
>JADFUQ010000302.1 GCA_015222065.1 Bacteroidota bacterium | reverse complement strand
TTCCTCCTTTTCATTTACCCCCGGAGGCAAAACCAAGCAAGCCTTAAATAGCTTCAAAACCAACCTATCTTTGCCTTCGGGCAACTCATGGGGTTCAGCCGTTCTTGTAAATTCAGTTGAACCCCACAAATCATCAATTTATGATGTTTGCATCTTTTCCTAAGAAATTCCTATTATAAATACTTTATATCCAAATCATCCAACTGTTTTGTTTCAGTTGGATGATCTGGACAGAAAATATAAATAGTATCTTTTTTTACATCTGAAGTGATTCATTAAATGGAGTGATTAAAATGTTTAAAAAGATAGGAGTTATAGCACTTATACTGCTGCTTTCAGCATCTTTCGCGGCTGCAGCGGTAAGTGTAGATAAAACAAATACAGCAAAGCCAGGCGGATATACCGTAACAACAGCACAAAGCACTGGCAATACTGGCGGCGACATCGGCATCCTGTGGATCTACGATACGATCACACAGGGTGAGACAAACCTGCACAGCAAAATTGTGAATAGTGATATTACGGTGTTAAATGTAGATCTAAACTGGGGAGACCAAACGGACTCACTGAGACTAACGATACACACTGCAGACGGTTATGTGCTGGGTCCGTACTTTGACAATGCAGACGGAGCCACTGATGGTAGAATAAATCTCGATATAACAAATCCCAACGGCATAGCCAAAGGCACCTGGAATTATGAGGTATATGGTTACAGCGTGGATGGAACAGAAGACTATTATATCTAAGACGTCCTGATTGAATCTATGCGGAGAATAGGTTTACTTCTGTTTTTTCTTTTGAGTATTAGCATCGCAGCTCATGCAGAAGAGGGAGGATACATTGTAACACCTCATGATGAAAAACTCCCTGACAGCCCGTCTATCGATACAGACGGCGCAGATGCAACCCTGTCGTTCCGGGAATTTCCTTTGCGGATAAAGATCGCTTACATATTGGGATACCTGGTTACTTTTTTTGGTTTTTTCAAAGTGATTCCCATAGTTTTTGGCAGGGTTAAAAATATATTTGAAAATTCGAACCGGAAAAACATTTCAAAGTATGTTTTGAACAACCAGGGGTGTACCATGGCTGAAATTTCAAAAGAACTGAATATCAACAGGGGAAATGTGAAATACCATATTGAAAGACTTGAAGCCGATAACAAAATCACTTTGATGAAAACCGGTAAATTCAAAAGGATTTTTAAAAATATGGGGGTTTGGAAAGACAATGAAAAAATAATAGCATCACATCTTCGAAATGATACGAGCAGGCTGCTCCTCTGGACTATTCTGGAAAATCCCGGGATAACGAATCAAGAACTTGCAGAGAGTTTTCATCTGGATAAAAGCACTGTACACTGGCATATTGAAAATTTTAGCAATGATGGGATGATCATGTTTGAAACTTATGGCAAATTCAAGAAATATTCCGTAAACCCAGCCATCGAGCCAGATATAGTTAAATTTGTGTCTTTCAACTCACTCAAATCTTGAACTTCAAAAGTGCTGCAATCCTCTAAATACATGCAGCTTCTGCCCGGACTCGAATAGCGTACTCAAATATCACTCTATATTCCACTGCCTCAGCAGATTAATATTCCCTTTTCGCACTCCTGTTTTAAGCATTTCATCCGCAATGTGGAGTGTCACGATTCACTATAGTCTGCTGCTGCGGATCAATTCGGTGTCAAAAATATCTAAACAAATGCGAAGATATTATCATAACACGACAGAACAGTTAAGCAACAAGAGATGTTATCTGCGAAACCGAATCAACGAACAGGTCCACTTCTTCCTGTGTATTGTATAATCCAAATGATGCCCTGACAGTACCTTCTACATTAAGGAACTGGATACTTGGCATCGCGCAGTGATGCCCGCTTCGCACACA
>JADFUQ010000301.1 GCA_015222065.1 Bacteroidota bacterium | reverse complement strand
CTGCATTCAATGTTCAGGTCAATGGAGTTAACAGGAATGTTAGTTCTGTTGCCATCTCAAGTAAAAAGGTTCTGCTAACTCTAACTACTGCAGTTGTTTTTGGTGATAATATAACTGTTTCTTATAATAAGCCTGGGAGTAATTGGTTACAAACTACTACAGGTGGAGAAGCAGCAAATATTACTGATCAATCAGTGATAAATAATTGTTTAGACCCGACTGTGCCAAATGATCCGCCAATATTGGTGATAATAAATGAGTCAACCATTTATTCGGGTTTTGTTGGTGAAATAGATGCATCGGGTAGTTATGATTTAAACAATGATGTTCTGACCTACGAATGGACTGTTCCAAATAATGTTCCCATATCTTCTACTAATAGCTCGAAGATTCAATTTCTTTCTCCAGTTGTTAGCACAGAGCAGGTTTTCGAATTTATATTGAAGGTTAACGACGGTAGAGCCATTCAGTCCTCCAGCATTCCAATCAGTATTCTGCCCTACAAACCGGAACTTGCTGTAGCAAGAATAGCAAGCATTGAAGCAAGTGATTATCAGGTACCTGATAATCCTGATAATGTTACAGATGGTAACCTTGCAACAAAGTGGTCTGCTAACGGTGATAATCAATGGCTATTATTAAAGTTTGCTGTACCATTTAAAATAAACCATTTGGAGCTGGCTTTTTTACAAGGACAGAGGTATGAGTCGTACTTTGATATTTATGCCTCAAAGGATAATCTAATCTGGGAACCAATTTTAACCGAAGCGGCTTCCTGCAATTTCTCCGGAGACAGACAAATATTTGATTTTCCTGCAATAAAAACCAACATAGAATACTCATATATAAGACTGGTTGGACATGGCAACTCATTGAATACCTGGAATAATATATCTGAATTTAAGATATTTGGTTTCCTCCAGCAAAATTCAGGGTCAGGTGATACCGAAAAAAGAAACATAATTATTTACCCTAATCCTGCTCAAAAATTTTTTAATATTTCAATTGAAGAACTTACACTGGAGCCTAACGTAATCAGGCTCATTGATTTATTTGGAAAGATTGTTTTCGAGGATTCGTTAGAGCCAGGCATTAAAAATATACAAATCCCAAACTATCTTAATACAGGTATTTATATTGTAGAACTGAGATCAGGTAGCTCAATCCTGGATGCTCAAAAACTGATGATCAATAAGTGAGTGACTAGATTCCAAAATTTATTAAAAAGCCCGGATAGCCCGTACGCCATACGGTAAGCTCTTATCCAGGTTGTATTGAAAACCAATGGAGAAGTTCTGGCTCCAGGCACTGTGGCTGCTGAATTCAGTTGAACTCCAGTAGTAATCATTTGCAAAACCACCGACTATAGTTTTTTGGTTAAACAATAAATCTAGTTCATGTTTTGAAGGTAGGTACCAGTCGCCATAGGTGACACCATCAACTGTCACAGAATAATCTGCACAAACTTTTGCAGCAAAATTACCGACCTGGTTATCGGTGGTCTGTAAGGCTATTATTAATGATGTATTCATTGCACCTGCACCTAATCCATCACCTGAGGTGTTTGTATATCTCTTTATTCCGTTATACCATTCTATCCCCGGGTCCTGGTCGGCTGTGGGTGCTATTAAACCATGCTGCCCATTATCATATACATAAAACACTATTCCTCCACCAAACTGTTCACCAATGTAATGCGTTCTGGTATTTAATAAGTAAGGTTCAACAATAGTACCGGAACCGGAAATTATTAAATTGTTTCCAACTGTAATTTTGGTTTCGGAGCTGTTGGTTATAGGCTTGTTCGTCAGATCATTGTAATTCCCACTAAACCCATTTGCAGCAGTTTTGGCGTATAAAGTATAAGGGACACTCTGCAACTGCGTTGTACCCATATAGGTATAATTTGTTCCACCGGTCGTATCGAGTTTAACCTTTAAAAAATAGTTGTCAGCTCCCCAATCAATTGTAATAAAATCTCCAATTTTATCAGTCCCGTTACCAATAACAAGTGATACCGCTCCATACTTATCTGTAGTTACATCATGCTTTTCACCATAGACAACATTTCCTAAAGGACTTCCTTTAAGAATACTGAAGCGGAAGGAGACAGCTTGTGTAACAATAGGTTCCCCTGCGTTATTTCGTACTATTGCGCGATAACTGAAACCCTCCGGGGCTTGGGAATAAAGACTTGCGGACACTATGACTATTAAAGATATGAAAAGTATTTTTTTCATCGAATCCTAAATTTAATTGTCATTCTTCCATAAAAATTTCCATTGGATCATCCGGTTATACTTTAACCCATTGATCAGAATAGATTTCCATGAGGATATAATAATAATTTTCCATGGGTACCTGCACAATTTGTGGATAATAAATTTCTTCAGAAACATTACACATGTATGATTGATTATCCATCATTGTTACCGTAACTGTCATGTTTATATTCAGGTGGTCTTTATCATTCCCGAACTTGTAAACATATACAACATGCCCTATCCAATAGACTTCAACATTAGGTATGTAAATTGGTGCGGGTAAATCGATACCCTTTGTAATATAGCTATTTCCAAGATTAAAAAAACTATCTTCTTGTTCATAACAATCAACTTTCTCAATTGTTCCGGTAACAAGCATTTTTTCAAAATCAACTGGGTTCCGTGAACCGGGAGTACCTCCTGGTAGATTCGGATTTGACTCCAAAACATGACCGGCGAGTTTTATCTCGAACACTTTTGCCTGGGGCCATTTGGTTTTAAGGCAAGGGTCTTTTTCTATTTCTTTTTCACAACCCACAACTATAAGGAATAGTGCAACTACAAATAAGATCTTTCCGGCAAAATTGATGATTCTCATATTTGTAAGTAAAAAAAAGATATCAATAAACTAATAAAGTTAATACTTTTCTCAATTTCATAAATATTACTGAATAATTGACTCAATTAATTATATTGAAATCTATTCGCCGGTTTAATTTTCTGTCCTTTTCAAGGAAATTAGGATTTTTAGGTTTGAATCGAACATGAATTATCAAATAAATGTGATTTTAATTGAGATGAAAATTCAATAAAAAATCTTACCGCCTGGCATGCTTCCGCTCCTTCAGTCACAATAAAAAGACTAACAAAATGAGCATATAAAACTCTCTTCCTCTACCATACAGAAAAAAACACTTGATGCCAGATCTGACAAATTTATCTTTAACCCAACGAAAAATGGAAGAAAAGATAAGAACAAAATGTTAAGCTCAATATCGATGTAAATTTTAGAAAATCAATGTAAATACTTTTTCTAAAAAAATGAATTTTATTTGACCAACATTGAGAATCTATACATAAGTGGATATCTTACCATACTTTAAATAAAAATGTTGTCAGGAGAAAAATTGAACCTCACAATTAATGCTGTCATTATTAAGAGTTAATTAGAGCCCATCTATAAAGTCCGAAAGTTTAAATAAATAGTAAAAATCACAAATGACAAGCACCCCCGTACGGTCATGCTTCCCTACGGGGCAGGCAAAATACAAATAAACCCTGTGGAATTCACAAAGTGATTATTCAACAGAGTAAATCTCAGCGCCTCCGCAGAGTAGCTTCTGCGCTCGCGGAATGACCCAAATCACAATATTCAAAGCTGTTTCGGTCATTTGATAATTGATATTTGGTCCCGAAAGCCTTCTGAATGTTTTTTGTTATTTGTTATTTGATACTTGGAATTTATTTGTTATTTACTATTTGTTATTTGGGATTTATTTGTTATTTGTTATTTGCTATTTGTTATTTAACATTTGCCTGCCCCATAGGGAAGTTTACCCTGTGAAATTGCTTGCCCTGTGTAATCCACAAAGTGGTGCAACGCAATTACACAGGGCGGGCAATATTTAACAGGGGGACCGTACGGGGGTGCTTTAATTCAAAATTTGTTTGACTTTATGGACAGACACTAATTAACCGTTTTATTGAAGGGATATGTTAATTCTCATGACAAATGGAATCTATTCTCTGAAATTACGATTGTTGGTATTCCTCCTGCAAATGAGGCAAAAATAAAGATATCTCTTTCAACACAAAATCTGCAACTTCCCCATATATTATCAGGATATATAATCTATCCGGAATGGCTCTTCTGGAGTGTACCATTCCTCCAGGTATAAGGGACATTCAGGTTCAGTTTAACATTAGTGACCTGTGTTTTATTGTACATGTAATATCAGATGATATAACTATATCTGCTCAATAGCTCATGATCAATAAGCATTAGTCTCTTATTAATAAGTCGGACAAGTATCTCATTTTCAGTGCCTGGCTCTATGCTCCGGTTCTTTTAAGGACTGTTCCGAATGTTCTGAAGAAAATTAACAGGTCGAGCCGGAGCGACCAGTTATCAATATACGCCAGGTCGAGCTCCATCCATTTTTCAAATTCAATATTGTGCCTGTTATCTTTTACCTGCCAGAAACATGATAACCCGGGTTTGACAGACAAACGCCTTAACTGCCACTTCTTATACTGTTTTGTTTCACTTAGGATCGGTGGGCGTGGACCAATTAATGACATCTCTCCTTTAAGGATATTAAACAGTTGTGGTAATTCATCCAACCCCGTTTTACGAAGGAATTTACCAACCTTTGTTACCCGGAAATCATTTTGTATCTTAAATACCGGTCCATCCGCTTCGTTTTGAGATTCAATATCCTTCAGAAGGTGATCCGCATTTACCGTCATCGTCCTGAACTTATACAGGTAGAATTGCCGTCCACGTAAACCAACCCTTGTCTGTTTATAAATAACAGGCCCCTTTGAATTAAGTTTTATCAATATCCCTACAAGTGCAAAAAATGGAGTAAACAATATAATCATTATAGCGGAGATATAAATATCTATGATCTTCTTAATTACCAATGCAAGGGAATTGTTGGGGGTATTAATAAAGGTAAGAAATCTGGTATTGGCAATGGTTGATAATATTGCATTTGTAATAACATGCCGGGACTGGGTATGCAGTAATCTGAATACAACACCAAGTTCCTCACAAGATCGGATCGTCTTCCTTACTTCAACCTGGTTTGCCTTATCCTTTATATACATGACTTCATCAATCATATATACCTCTAAAATATCATGCAGGGCCACGAGTGTTTTCTCAGGAAGTATCTTAATTGAAGATCCATACCTCTCCATTAGTTGTCTGGAGCTTGAAAAGATTAACACAACCCTGTAACCCCACTCTTTAGTTGATAAAAGCTTTTTAATTAAGGGTATTGATGAGTCATCGGCTATCAGTACAAGATTCACATAATTAAATCCTTTTGACCTGTAAAATTGCAGCACATTATACTCTAAAAAACGAACAGTAAACAGGAATACAAATCCTAATATTGTAAATAGTAATACAAAACTAATGGAAAGCTTATCAACCTTTGGAATAAATAGCAGGAGAACCTGAAAAGCAAAAA
This sequence comes from Bacteroidota bacterium, assembly GCA_015222065.1. GTDB lineage: Bacteria > Bacteroidota > Bacteroidia > Bacteroidales > VadinHA17 > JADFUQ01. Next base: position 3,297 of record JADFUQ010000301.1, on the reverse strand, counting down.
CTACTACTGCAGATAACAAATATTCGTAAAACAGCACTCTAAACTTCTTGGTCCTGGGAATTTCTGTAATTTTAATTACACATAATATTAGTACCCATACAGGTATTATTAACAAAAAATGAAGAATTATTTCCTTCCCTGAAAAAATAAAAAGTTTTAGACAAGAACAATTAAAAAAATATGAGATCTGATAGGCAAAAATTATTGAAAAAAGATCAAGTGCACCAATAATGATATAGAGTAGATTCCCTTTCTTCAAAAGTGGAATTATCTTGAGCCGAATCAAAACGCCAAAAATATCCATTTCAATAATCTCTAGATTTAAAAACTAATATTTATAGCCGCCACAAAATCTAAATGACCAAATGAGACAGTCACATCGAACATTATCAGATTAATCCCTCAAGGGGGATATGACTTCTGGCCTGTCAACCTACGGATTAATCATTTATTTATTTCCTGACGAAAATTAATCAAAATTGACAAACTTTTCAAATCCTACAAAACTAAAAACCTTCAAATTCCACCCAAATATTCCAGCTTATCTGAAGATTTATCAATATTATCACAAAACAATTATCATTGATACTTGATCATGCATCATTCATCAAAATCATATATTTCCCTGAAAATTTACAGGCTTGGGATTACATTTTTTAGCCGAAAAGAATAATTGACAATCTTTTGTTGAAAACCAGATTGAGAAAACCAGCTTGAAATATGGTTGGATATTGAAAAAAAATGTTTTTCTGTTTCAAATTCAGAAATTTTACATAAATTATTGACTATAATATAACTTTTAATAAGTAAGTTGTATATTAGATTTTTATTTGTAAACTATTAATCCTCCATTTAAAATGTTTGCATTAAGGAAGATTTACCTTTTCATAATCTTTATTAGTCCGGTATACCTGTTATATGGACAGCAAACATCTTTGAATCCCATTTCTTCCTGGGTTTTTAACCCGATTACCTATAATCCTGCTATTTCGGGAAGTAAGGATTTTTTCTCAGTTGATATTATTGCTGCTTCAAGGGAGAGTAATAAATCACAGGTAATAAGTGGCAATACCAGGCTCACCAAAAAAGTTCCAGGTTATTTTACCTCACCCGGTTATTCAAGGTATACAAATTTTGGATTAGGTGGTGCTATTTTTAATGAATCATCAGGATTATCCCGTACTATGGGGGTTAGTGCTGCAGGTTCATACCAGGTAAAATTAAGTAAAAGTTCACTATCCTATCTCTCATTTGGAGTATCGGTAAAAGGGATATACAATACCATGGATTCTGTCTCTCAGGTCGAACCGGAACTTACTGCAACAGCAAGTGAAACTTTTGAACCCAATATGGATGTTGGTATTTATTATTATGGGCCAGCACTTTATGCCGGCATCTCATCGACAAACCTTCTGTGGAGTGGTAGTGAATATGATAGCACAAAATTATATATACCTGAAGCGCGACAATACTTTTTAATGGGAGGATATAAGTTTATCCTTAGCAGATATCTGGACATAGTTCTGGAACCTTCACTTATAATAAGTGCCTCCGACTCAACATTCCAGGATATTAGCAAAAACATCTATCCTTTAATAAAACTCTATATAGAGAATTTCTGTATCGGGACCTATTTCTACGATAATAACAAAATCTCATTCTTTTTCCAATACAATTATCCCAGATTCTATATAGGTGCCTTTTTCGCACTACCAAAAGAATCACCATACTTTAAAAAGGAACCCTGTATTGAAATTTCGGCAGGTATAAATTTATCATATAAAAGATCAAAACTGCATAAGCGTTACCACTGGTAAAACCTGTTATAAAAAGAAAAATGAAAAAGGCACTTGTATCAATACTATTTCTCCTGGTAACTGTAAATCTTCTTGCACCTGATTCAACAAACAAGAATCTATGGAATAGTATTAGTCCTGATTCTGAACTGGTATCCGGAACAGATACGCTGAGAAATAATCCATCTGTTTTAATCGATCCGTTTAACCTTGAATTACTATCCCCTTCTTCTGGTGTACAGTTTTACAAAGATGGTATTGTATTTCTCTCCCATTCAAAGAGAAATGAGAAAATGCTTGAACGACATCTCTCATTTGGCAATATCGAATCGTATTATGCCTCTCTCAAAGACTCTGTTCTGGGAAGACCCAAACCATTTTCTCCCACTTACTCCTTCCCATTTCCATCTGAAGGTATCACCTTCAACAATGATTTCTCAATAATGTATTACTCAAAAATATCAAAGGAAGATTCCAGGGTAAAAATCTACCGGGCAAAATTATCACCTGGCCGAAATAGTGCAGGATGGACAATGGACATATCCCCACTTGCTTTCTGTGATAATAACAATTATACACATCCTACACTGTCATCCAACGGTAAAATCATGATTTTTTCATCCGATATGCCTCGAAGCATTGGAGGTATGGACCTTTTTATTACCCGATATGAAAATGGCAAATGGACTGCACCACAAAATCTTGGAAACACTGTAAATAGTACCGGGAATGAACTTTACCCATTCCTGGATTCAGAAAAAAATCTGTTCTTCTCCTCCGACGGACTCCAGGGATATGGTGGATATGACATATTTACATGCAGGTTCAACGGAACAGGATGGGAGGTTCCGTTAAACCTCAGCAAGGTAATAAACACCAGTAAGGATGAGGTGGCTTTTACGGTGAACCGAAACAGAAAGAAGTCAGCTTTCTTCACAACCAGAAAAAAATCCGGAATCAGGGGAATGCAGCTTCTCAGGATCAGTCTTAATAAGAGATATTATCCGAATGATTCCACCAGCCTGCCTGCTGCCCTATATAGTATTGCAATCACGGAATTCGATATTACTGCTCAAAAGGGATCCGAAGCTGAACGTATTGAGACCGAGAGGCTGGAGGCAGAAAGACTGGAGGCAGAGAGACTGGAAGCAGAAAGGCTGAAGGCGGAGAGACTTGAGGCAGAAAAGCAAAAAGCCCGGGATGTTGTGATCTACAAGGTCCAGTTTTTATCAAGCACAAAATCAAAAGGACAATACAAAATATCTATTGGCGGAAAAAGTTATAATACCTATGAATATTTCTACAAGGGAGCATGGCGTTTAGCTATCGGAGAATTCAGTAACCTGGAAGATGCTATTGAATTAAGGAACAAATGCAGGCAATCAGGCTATAACCAGGCATTTGTAATTGCTTTTGAGAACAATGTAAGATCACTTGATCTGTCACTGTTTAAAAGGTGATAATTATCTAATACACACACCGATTATTTATCCAGGGCAGG
>JADFUQ010000300.1 GCA_015222065.1 Bacteroidota bacterium | reverse complement strand
TATCCAGGCAGAGATTAAACTAAAACGGTGGAATACCATGTTTCTTTTTAGGTCCGGCACTGGATTTATTCTGAGAAACCTCAATAGCATGTAGCAAAAGTTTCCGTGTCTCCTGTGGTTCAATCACAGAATCAATATACCCTTTTGATGCAGCCACATAGGGATTAGCAAATTTTTCCTTGTATTCCTTCACTTTTTGTTTTCTAATCTTTTCAGGGTCATCAGATCCCATTATTTCACGTCGGAAAATTATATTTGCCGCACCTTCGGGTCCCATAACAGCGATTTCAGCAGCCGGCCATGCGAAAACAAAATCAGCGCGTAAATGCCTGGAATTCATGGCAATATATCCGCCTCCATAAGCTTTACGCAGGATCACTGTAATTTTCGGGATAGTTGCTTCACTGTAAGCATAAAGTACTTTCGCACCATGTCTGATAACACCGGCATGCTCCTGATCTACTCCAGGCAGATAACCCGGCAGATCGACAAAAGTTACAATAGGAATATTAAATGCATCGCAGTACCTGATAAATCTACCTGCTTTATCAGAAGAATCAACATCAAGAACACCGGCCAGGACAATTGGCTGGTTTGCAACAAAACCAATGGTTTGTCCTTCCATACGACCAAATCCGATAACAATATTACTTGCCCATCGTTCATGTATCTCTAAAAAACCCGAATCGTCAGTTATCGCTTTTATCACATCACGAACATCATATGGTTGTTTCGGATTATCAGGAACAATATTTTCAATTTTATATTCCTTTTTCGGATCTTTTGGTTTAAAAGCTCTTGCCTTTCTGGAATTATTCCAAGGTATATAGGTGATAAGTTCTTTTATCTGCTCAAAGCATTGCACTTCACTTTCAGCATAAAAATGAGCATTCCCTGTAATCTCACTATGCACTTTTGCTCCTCCAAGATCTTCCATGGAAATTTCTTCACCCAGTACAGTTTTAATTACCTCAGGTCCGGTAATAAACATTTTTGATATCTTATCAACAACAAAAACGAAATCAGTTAATGCAGGTGAATAGACAGCTCCACCGGCACAAGGACCCAGAATAACAGATATTTGAGGAATTACTCCCGAAGCGAGAGTATTCCTGAAAAAAATCTCACCGTAACCGGCAAGTGAATTAACGCCTTCCTGTATCCTGGCTCCACCAGAATCATTAATACCGATCAATGGCATTCTCATTTTTAAAGCATGATCCATGATCTTTGTAATCTTTCTTGAATGCATCAGCCCAAGTGATCCACCGGCAACAGTAAAATCCTGGGCAAAAATACAAATCGGAGCTCCATAAATAGTACCGGTACCAATAACAACTCCGTCACCATGAAGGACCTTTTTGTCCATATCAAAATCCCTTGCTTCATGTTCAACGAAAAGATCATATTCGTTAAAAGAACCATCATCCAGCAGAAATATAATTCTTTCCCTGGCAGTAAGTTTACCCATTGATATCTGTTTCTCAATAGCCTTATCACCTCCACCTTTCAGTACCTTTTCACGTCTTTCTTGTAACTCCCTGATTTTTCTTTTTAAAGCCATCTGTATATTGTTTTATTAGAATTTATTCTAAAGTTAATCAAAATAGTTCTTCAGGATAATGTGTAGTTATTTTGGGACATTCCACTCTTCTATTCTTCCATCTGACACCTATTCATTTTCCTGATGAACCATAAAAATGTTACCTATTGCTTTAAATTCCGGGTACAACATTACAAAAACATCGTAATTAAAAAAAATATTTTTGACAGGTTTATTAAATAATACGTAACTAATCAGTCGGCAGTCTACAGTCAGCAGTCTACAGTCGTCAATCGACAAAAATGCAAAATACACCTAAGTGAAGAGATTCAAACGTAGTGAAGAATCGCTTTACTTAGGTTTACCGCTATTTAATTTTTAAATCTGTCAATTTGGGGTATAATGAAAATAGCCTAAAAATTTAAACATTTTAGCATTCCAAACTTAAGACACTGAATAATTACAATAATACACTAATTTGTTCGAGTATTCAGTTCGCTATTTGGGAGCATAATAATAGAGAACCATCCCTATTATCGAATAGAGTATATTAGGGATCCATACGGCGATAGCAGGATTTAGAGATCCTGCTATAGCAAACTGTTGGGAAAACTGCATAAAAAATATGTAAGAGAAACTAAGAAACAAACCAAACCCTATCTGCATCCCAATTCCCCCTTTAATTTTCCTGGCAGATAAAGTTAACCCGATAATGGTTAAAATAAATGTTGAAAACGGACTAGCAAATCTCCCATACCATTCCACCAGGAAAAAATCAAGATTATCAGCCCCTTGTAATTCCTGAAGTTCAATAAATTCATCAAGTTCTTTCAGATTCAGGGAAGAAACTGCCAGATCTCTTCTCGAAAAATCATCGGGATGAATCGTAAGAGTTGTATCCAGAAACTTTCCTGTTGATATTGTTTCTTCATCTCCATTTATATCCCTGATATAATAATTTCTAATAACCCATTTCCTTTTTGTTGTATCCCATTTAACGAAATCGGCCATTAATTTCGATTTTAGATTTCCATCCTCATCAAATTCCTCAATAGAAAACTTATCGCCTGTTTTTGTGAAATTCCTGTAATCTTCCATGTAAATGTAAATATTCGGAAATACCTGTTTATGAATATTTATTTCATTAGACCGTACCGGATTATCGCGGTAATACATTTCCTCAAACTCCAGTCTTTCACGGTTGGCATGAGGAATAACAAAATTATTTAAGACAAATGAAAAAGATGCGATAATAAATGCTGCAATAAAATAAGGAACTATAAGTCGCATAAGGCTCATTCCATTGCTAAGTAAAGCAATGATCTCAGTATTATAAGCCATCTTTGATGTAAAAAGAATTACCGATATAAAAGTAAAAAGCGGACTAAACAGGAAGGCAAAATATGGTATAAAATTCAGGTAATAGTCAAAAATAATTGCTCTTACAGGTGCATCATGTTCAATAAAATCATCCAGTTTCTCGGCAAAATCAAAAACTACTGCAATAGTAAGTATCAGTATCAGGGATAAAAAGAAAGTTCCCAGGAATTTCTTTATAATATAATAATCGATAATTAATAATCCTGGTAGTTTCATCAGTATATAATCAAGTAAATATATTTTTTTAATTAGAGCCCGTCTATAAAGTCCGAAAGTTTAAATAAACATAATAAATCACAAATGACAAGCACCAAAATACAAATAAATCTCAATGATCAATGTTCAAAAAGAGAAAGGCGTAAAAACAATATAATAGGTTAATTCTGTTTTGAATTTTTGTTTTTTGTTTTTTGGAACTTATTTGTTTTTTGTTTTTTGTTATTTGGAACTTACTATTTGTTGAACATATTTTATAACCTCTTCGATATCTTCTTTACCATATTTCCCTTCCATTCAGAAAATTCGCCATTGATAATCCGGTTACGGGATTCTTTCACAAGCCAAAGATAAAAACTCAGATTATGAATACTAGCAATTTCCGCACCAGTTATCTCTTTGGCAATTATTAAATGTCGTAAATATGCTTTTGAATATTGCCTGCTAACTTCACAAGACCCGTCAGGATCGATTGGAGAAAAATCATTTTTCCATTTATTATTTTTAATGTTTATAATACCATTATTTGTGAACAACATACCGTTCCTGCCATTACGAGTTGGCATAACACAATCGAACATATCCATACCCAGGGCTATTGACTCAAGAATATTTGCAGGAGTTCCAACTCCCATCAAATAACGTGGTTTACTTTCCGGAAGTATATCATTAACCACCTCTATCATAGCATACATTTCCTCCGCGGGCTCCCCGACAGACAATCCCCCGATAGCATTCCCCGGTAAGTTGGCCTGTGCAATTTTCTCGGCTGATTTTTTTCTCAGATCTTTGTAGATGCTTCCCTGAACAATTGGGAACAACATTTGTTCTGATCCATACCTTGATGTTGTTTCATTGTATTTTATTATGCCCCTGTCAAGCCAGTTGTGAGTCAATTCCATTGATTCCTTTGCATATTTATATACACATGGGTAAGGAGTACATTCGTCCAGCGTCATCATAATATCCGAGCCCATGATTCTCTGAATATCAATTACATTCTCAGGTGTAAAAGTATGTTTCGAACCATCAATATGCGATTGAAAATCTACACCGTTCTCTGAAATTTTCCTGTTATCTGCCAGTGAAAAAACCTGGTACCCACCACTATCGGTTAGAATTGGGCGATTCCAATTAATAAACCTGTGTAACCCTCCTGCTTTTCCAATTGTTTCAATACCGGGTCTTAAATAAAGATGATATGTGTTTCCCAGAATTATGCTTGCCCCTACTTCATCTTCAAGATCCCTCTTCATAACACCTTTTACAGTTCCCGCCGTACCAACAGGCATGAATATCGGTGTGGGTATCTCTCCATGTCCTGTAATAATATTGCCGGCCCGTGCTGAAGATCCGGTATCTCTTGATTTTATTTCAAATTCCATGCATTGTATCTTTCGATGGCAAAGATAAGAACATAGCTTTGCAAATTGATTAAAAAAAAACCTTAATTTTCAGATTTCATAAATAATTAGTTGATAGTCAGTAGTCTACTGTCGGCAGTCGGCAATCAACAGTAAGTAGCAACTTTGGTAAATTAGAAATAATTTATTGAAAGACATTTTCCGATTTTCTAACACATCACTATTTATAAGTATTGTTTAAAAAAAATTATAATAATAGGGTTTAGGTACTTGTCTAACACTAAAATCTTTAATAACTATGCCGGATTGTTAGCTGTTGGCTGTTAGCTTGTAATTTTTAACTTTTAACATTATCAACTTTATGATTAATTTATTCGGTCTGGATTTAAAACTTTTTGAACTTATATTACTGGTCCTTTTCGGATTAAGTCTCTTTATTCAATTATTTTACTACTTCTTTTTTTACGGCAGATTAGCATATTATAAATCTCCACATAGCAGTACTCATAAAAAACCTGTTTCAATAATAATCTGTGCAAAGGATGAAGCAGTCAATTTAAAAAAACATCTACCATCCATTCTCAACCAGGATTATCCTGATTACGAAGTGATAGTAGTAAACGATTGTTCGGAAGATGAAACAGAGCAAGTATTGAAAAGTTTAAAGAAAAAGCATAAACATCTCAATATTTCAACAATAAAAAAGGATAAAAAGTTCAGTCACGGGAAAAAGTTTGCTTTATTTATCGGTATTAAAGCCGCAAAAAATGAATGGCTGCTTCTTACGGATGCTGATTGTTATGCTGAAACAAACCAATGGCTTTACACCATGCAAAAGAGCTTTAAGAAAAATACTTCTTTTGTTTTAGGATATGGCGGATATGAAAAGGGAAAAGGGATACTGAACCAGGTGATACGTTATGATACTGTTTTTATTGCAATGCAATATTTTGGATTTGCCCTTACAGGAATACCCTACATGGGGGTTGGACGTAATCTTGCATATCGCCGGTCTCTCTTTTTCGAAAGCCGTGGATTTTCAACACATATGAATTTAAATTCAGGTGATGACGATCTTTTTGTAAATGCAAATGCGAATAAAACAAACACTATAATTGAAATTGGAAAAAAGAGTCATATTCGTTCAGTCCCAAAAAAAACATTTTCTGAATGGGCAAAACAAAAACGCAGGCATCTTACAACGAGTGCATATTACAGAAACAAGCATAAATTTTTACTTTTTATTGAACCTTTTAGCAGAATAATATTCTATACCGTACTTATCCTGCTTCTTAACCAATGGGTTTTCCCTGAGGTGGTTATTGGCACCTTTCTATTCAGGGCCATAATTCAGTTAACTTTTTTCAAATTTGCAATGGTTCGTTTGAACGAAAAAAAAATATTGTTATCTTCGTTCCTATTCGATATACTGGCACCTTTTTATAACCTCGTTTTTCTTTTATCGGAAAAAGTTTTTAGCCTGGAACGAAATAAATGAATATGAACTCTAATCTTTCAGAAAAAGCACAGTTCGATATCATGCTTGTAGAAAGAGCTAAAAATGACGATCAGGCAGCATATGCCCAATTAATGAACCGGTACCGGGAAGCTATTTATTATATGCTGCTTAAAATGGTAAATAATGCTAGTGATGCTGAAGATCTCACTATTGAAGCATTCGGTAAAGCTTTTAAAAATCTTGAACAGTATACTCCAAACTTTGCATTCAGTACATGGTTATTTAAAATTGCTTCAAATAATTGTATCGATTTTATAAGAAAGAAAAGAATTGATCATATCTCCCTCGATCGTGAAATCGGTGATAAAGACAGGGCTTCGAATATTATTATGGCTGAGGTTCCTGATCCTGAAGAGGACCTTATTAAGAAACAAAAAGCAAAACTCATGCGGTCGATTGTTACAACCCTTAAACCAAGATACCGGGAACTGGTTGAATTAAGATATTTTAAGGAATTTTCATACGAAGAAATTGCAGATGAACTAAACCTGCCTCTGGGAACTGTTAAAGCCCAGCTTTTCAGGGCACGGGAATTATTGTATAATATCCTTAAACAAAAAAATCCCCACGATTAACATTTTAAGTAAAGAAAAGTGAGTAAGGTGAGTAAGTTGAGTAGTTGAGTAGTTGAGTAGTTGAGTAGTTGAGTAGTTGAGTAAGTTGAGTAGTTGAGTAGTTGAGTAAGGTGAGTAGTTGAGTAAGGTGAAGAAAAGGCAGAAGGCAGTAGGCAGTAGGCAAAAGGGAAGAGATAAGAGCAAAGGCGAAGGGGCATGAACTCGTAACTCGTAACATTTTAGACATTTTATCATTTTTATTTATTTAATCATTCCACACTTTGATATTATGACCGGTATTGACCTGGTAGAAAAATACTTCAAAAACCTTAAGAACCATCAAAAGCAACAATTCATCGAATTGTCAGGATTATATGAATTCTGGAACCTGAGAATAAATGTTATATCCCGGAAAGATATAAGCCGGCTTTATGAAAGGCATGTACTTCCTTCTCTCAGTATTGCAGCAAAAATCAGCTTTAAACCCGGGACAAGAATTCTTGATGTGGGCACAGGAGGAGGCTTTCCCGGTATCCCACTGGCTATTATGTTTCCGGAAACAGATTTTGTACTGCTCGATTCAAGAGGAAAAAAGATCAGGGTTGTTTGTACTATTGCTGATAAGTTGGAACTAAACAATGTAAAAACCATACATCTAAGGGCAGAATTGTACACTGAGAAATTTGACTTCGTTGTTTCAAGAGCTGTTACTTCATTCCCTGAATTTGTTAATCTTGTTAAAAACAATCTCCATACAAAAAACAGGAATAACCTGCCTAACGGAATTTTTTATCTTACCGGAGGGAATATTGATAAAGAAGTAGAAAATTTCAGTAAGAATTTAATAATATTCGATCTAAGAGACACTTTTCAAGAACCCTTTTTTGAAACAAAGAAGCTTATCTATTTGCCTTTTGAATAAAACTTGTCGTGCTCCGAGGAGATAAAAATTACATATTACACTTACACAACACATTACACATATAAATATACCTATTTAAATACCTATTTCTTTTTAAGACTTATTAGCACAAAACAAGAAAATAATTTAATCAAATAATTAATTATTACCTGATGAGACCCTTGTGCACTATCGCTCACTACCAAATGGTTTACTAAACATGAGGGTTCCATGGATGATTGAAAACAGGTTGTTATTGTGAAGAAGATTGTTTTTTCATAAACCCTTTGTTATAAATACAGAAAATATTACTTTTGCAACTTTAAAATCATAAGCAATTCATATATTAATATTAAATGATCATGAAACGTACTTTTCAGCCATCAAACAGAAAAAGAAAGAATAAACACGGATTCAGGGAAAGAATGTCAGGACCTGGCGGGAAGAATGTTATTAAAGCCAGAAGAGCAAAAGGAAGGAAAAAACTATCCGTTTCTGATGAACCAAGGCATAAAGTATAATCTTTTAATATACCTCTTCATTTAATTAGTGCCTGTCTATAATATAAAATAATTTCAACATTTTGAATATCGAACAAGGATTAACGATTTTAGATTTCAGATTTTCAATCACTTCGCAAATCGTTAATCGGTGTTCCTTGTTCTTAAATCAATTTTTATTTACTTTATAGACAAGCTCTAACCAAAAAGTAAAGGTAGCTCCTTTACTTTTTTTTTCTTCAATATTTCCTATACAATTATATTAACTCTACTTTTACTTCCTGAAACTATTTCGCTTGATGAAGGAAATCATACAATCATCCAATCTGCCTGATAATTTAAAAACTATCGCGAATAAGGTTTTCAGGCAGGAACGGCTAAATGATAAAGAAGGGCTTTGCTTGTATAAGAAAGCCGGTTTAGGATTGCTGGGGGTACTTGCAAGTTTTACACGAGAAAAGAAAAACGGGAATTTTGTCTATTTTAACCGGAATTTCCATATTGAACCTACGAATATTTGCATCTATAACTGTCGCTTCTGTTCATACAGTAGAAAAATAAATGAAAAAGGTGCCTGGGAATACACTATTGATGAAATACTTTCGAAAGTAGCTGAATACAAAAATAAACCAGTCACCGAGGTTCATATCGTCGGGGGTGTGCATCCATACAGAGACCTGCACTATTACGGTAATATGATAAGAAATATAAAAAAGATCCTTCCACAGATACACGTGAAAGCATTCACTGCCATTGAACTTGATTTTATGATAAAAAAATCAAGGATGACATTGGATGAAGGGCTAAAAAAGCTTAAGGAATACGGGCTGGATTCTATTCCCGGTGGTGGAGCCGAAATTTTCAGAGAAGAAATACGTAAACAGATCTGCGATGAAAAATCATCTTCCCTGGAGTGGTTAAAAATTCATGAAACAGCTCATAAAACAGGTATCCCATCGAATGCTACCATGCTTTATGGTCATATTGAGAATTACTCTGACAGGATTGATCATCTTTCACAATTAAGAAAACTACAGGATAAAACCGGTGGATTCAATACATTCATCCCTTTGAAATACAGGATGGCAAATAATAAACTATCAAATATAGGTGAAGTAACAACTCTTGAAGATATGCGCAATTTTGCCGTATCAAGGATCTATCTTGATAATTTCCATCACATTAAGTCATACTGGCCAATGATAGGAAAAGAGACAACACAACTTTCCCTTTCTTTCGGCGTGGATGATATTGACGGGACAATTGATGACACTACAAAAATATATTCGATGGCCGGAGCAGATGATAAAAAACCAACACTTTCAACCGATCAACTCATAACACTTATTAATGAGGCAGGAAGAAGCGCGGTTGAGAGAGATACTCTCTATAATATAATTCGGGAATATGGGAAGAGTGAAGAAGTCAAAGAGTCAAAGGGGCTAAAAGTTAAAGAGTGAAAATAAAAAAATTGCAATGTAGTGTGAAAGAGCGGAGAGCAGAGAACAAGACAGAATTACTCGCAAAGACGCGAAGGCGCAGAGGCGCAAAGAAGTGACCGGGAAAAGATAAGAAGAGATCATTAGGTATTAACCCGTAACTCGTAACAGCTGGAAGAGGAAGAAAATGTTAGGATATAATTTTATATTTGCCTTTACGTTACTATACTAAATAAAATAATGAAATTTCAAGATTTTCTGATCAGTAAAGTTTTTCTTAAAAATCTTTCCATTGCAATACTAATTGCCGCGGGAGTTATTTTTGGAAGTCTCTTTTTCCTTCAAATATACACTCACCATGGACGAGTCAGACAGGTACCGGATTTCAAAGGGATGAGCCTTGAAGAGGTGGAAAAATCAGTGAAAAGATTTAAGTTGCAGTTTGTAATTATCGATTCTATTTATTCACAGCAGGTTGAAAGAGGACATGTGGTGCTCCAACATCCTGAACCGGGTTTTAATGTTAAGAAAAACCGGAAAATATTTCTGACAATCAATGCTGTAAAACCCGAGATGGTAAAAGTGCCAAATGTAGTGGGATTGTCTCTCAGGCAAGCCAGGTCATTACTCCAAACCAGCGGATTAATTATAGGACAGTTAAGTTTTGTCCCCGACCTTGCCAGAAATAATGTCCTAAAACAAAAAAATAATGGTGTTGAGATTGAAGAGAGTGATTCTCTGAAAAAAAATGCAGTTATTGACCTCGTGCTGGGTAAAGGATTAAGTAACCAAAAAACACCTGTTCCCAATCTCGTTTCTCTCAATCTGGAAATTGCCAAACAGAAAATCCTGAGGTCTTCTTTGAACCTGGGTGCTTATACATTTGATAAAACTATTGAAAATAAAGAAGATTCAATAACTGCATTTATCTGGAAACAAAATCCTGAATATACCAAAAATTACCGTATTCCATTGGGATCATCAGTATATATTTGGCTAACTGTTGATTCAACTAAACTACCTCAAACTAACACAACAACTATAGAATTGGAGTTGGATAGTAGAAAAATGGAATAATGGAAGAATGGAAGAGTGGAATAGTGGAAAAATGGAATAATGGGAAGATAGAAGAAAAGACGGAATAATGGAAAGAAGAGACATTAATCGAGAGTTTAAACAATCCCTGCCCGTCCATGAGTGCCGTTTGGTAGTTCAGGCAGGTATTATTTCAACATTACTCGCTTCGCTCATGAGATCGATCGCTTTGCTCTCTAAGTTCCAACATTCCAATATTCCAATATTCCAATATTCCAATATTACTACATATTATCCCAAAAAACCACATTTCCAATATTTTATCAGTATAATCGCTTTTTTCTTGTTGTCAGGCAATGAAACTCCGGCCCAGGAAAAGCTTACAGGGTTATCAGTTAATCCTGTATTAATACAATATAACAAAACACACAGGAAAACTATTCATTTAAAAAGCAAGGCAACACCGGATACTTTAACCCTACCTCTTTTCGATGATTTTTCATCAACCAGGGTTGTACCTGACCAAAACAGATGGACTGATAAAGATGTATTTATTAATACTGAATATCCTGTTAACCCGATATCAATTGGAGTAGCTACATTTGATGCAATTGATAATACCGGCGCCCTGTACGAAAATGCGAACTCTTTTAGTTTTGAAGCTGATCATCTTACATCCAAACCTATTGATCTTGATTATCTTGCTTCAGATAATATTTATCTTAGTTTTTATTACCAGGCCGGTTGGGAGAAAAAACTATCTGATACACCCGAATACCGGGATTCACTTGTACTTGAGTTTTATTCACCTGAAGATACTCTATGGCATTCCGTGTGGTCTAAATCCGGATTCGACAGTTCTACTGTTTTTATCCCTGTAATAATTCCTGTTACTAATGAAAAATTCCTTGTTAAAGGATTCCGCTTCAGGTTTAAGAATTGGGCCAGTCTAACAACAAACAATGATGATCCGGGCATGGTTACTAATTGTGATCATTGGCATATTGACTATGTTATCCTCGACAAGAACAGGAATCCGGCAGATACAATCCCGGAGGATGTTGCTTTTGTCCGTCCAATTCAATCATTGTTAACTACATATGAATCAATGCCATGGGATCATTTCCGCGAAGCTTTTCTGTTCGAAATGGGTGCGAAAATACCTATATGGTATAAAAATAATGATGACCTTACGAGGAATGTTACAAGAGAATTCCAAATTACTGATGTTTATGAAAATTCTGTAGCCCATTCTTATACCGGGGGTGCTGCCAATATAGATCCATGGGAGGTAATTAATTACAAATCGGGTTTGTTCTATACATATAATACAAACAATTCCGATTCAGCATTATTCGAGGTAAAAAGTTACCTGATAACGGATGATTTTGATGAGAAAATAAATGACACTGTAGTTTATTACCAGAGATTCAATAATTACTTTGCTTACGATAACGGATCTGCTGAATCGGGATGGGGCATTGGCGATGGTGAAGCAGCTTACCAGTTTAAAACTTACATTCCTGATTCACTCCGGGCTATTCAAATCTATTTCAACCAGTCATTTAATGGCGGTAACAGAATAAGTTTTACCCTGAAAGTATGGGGGGATAATGAAGGAAAACCAGGCGAACTACTTTACAGTCAACCCGGTGAAGTACCCATATACAGTGATAGCCTGAACCAGTTTATTACCTATACGCTCGATACAACATTATATATCTCCGGTTTGTTTTATATTGGCTGGGAACAAAATCTAAATACCTCATTAAATGTTGGTTTCGATTTTAATCGTGTAAGCAATAATAAATTATTTTATACTGATGTTATTGACCAGCAAAAAATATGGATCCAGTCGGCAACCATTATACCCGGAGCTTTAATGATGCGTCCCGTGGTTGGTAAATCAATATTAGCATCCAATTATATTGAAATACCTGTAAAGCCCTTAATAATCTATCCTAATCCTGCAAAAGAGTTTATAAACATTTCAGTACCGGGAGAAACCCGTTTTTCCGGATGCCGTATTTTAATCTTTAATATCTATGGGAAGCAGGTCTTTTCATCCGGAAATTTCAATAAAAGGATATCTGTTGAAAGATTTGATCCGGGTATCTATTTTGTAAGAATCACTAATAATGGAATTCCTGTTGGATCAGCAAAATTCATTATTATTCGCTAAACTGATTAATTTACAAATTAATCAGAAAGAAAAAAGATAAAAGGATAAAGATAAAAGTACTAATAAAATAGAATGTTTTTTATGCGGTAATATTTTCTATAAAAAAGTAATTTGAATTTCTTATGCTCTCTTTCACTTTATACTTTTTAC
>JADFUQ010000299.1 GCA_015222065.1 Bacteroidota bacterium | reverse complement strand
TTGTTCGATATTCAATTTATCTAAAACTTACTAACTTTAAAGTCAGACAAATTTTGAATTAAATAACCAGATAGATAAATAATAAATAGCAAAAAACAAATAACAACTTAACGAAGTGATTTCACGAACACCTTTTAAAATTAATTATTTTGTGAGTAAATAAATCCCAAATAATAAATAACAAAAATTCAAAACAAAAATAACTGATACATTAGTCTTTACGCTTTTCGTTTTTTTTTGAATATTGGAATTTGATATTTATTTGATATTTGGTGCTTGTTTTTTGTGATTTTTACTATTTACTTAAACTTTCCGACTTTATAGACGGGCTCTATTTAATGAGGTGTGATATTTTCAAACATACTGAAATGCACTCCTCCATACTTACGTTCTTCTTTAAATCCTGTAAGATGTGAATAGTTTTTATTCCTGGGATGTTCGAGAATGATCATCCCTCCGCTTTTTAATATTCCGGAATTAAAAACAAGTTCAGGAATTGAGTCTATCCATTTCAGGTTAAAGGGTGGATCGGCGAAAATAATATCATACTTATAACTACATGTCTTAAGAAAAGTGAGAACGTTTGTTCTGAAAGGTATTATCTGGTTAAATTCCAGCTCTTTAATCGTTTTCTCAATATAGGCAAGATGTCTGCTGTTAATTTCGACTAAATGAATACGGGGACAACCCCTTGATGCAAATTCATAACTAATACTACCTGTACCGGCAAAAAGGTCAAGAACCTCGGCAGTATTGAAATCAAAAAGATTTACCAGGATGTTGAACAGACTTTCTTTGGCTTTATCGGTAGTAGGACGTGCCTTAATGCCTTTTGGTGGATGTAATAGTCTCGACCGGTATTTACCGCTTATTATCCGCAATTGTAAAGGTTTAGCAGAGGAATAAAAGTATGTTCGGGGATTTGATTAAAAGTATAACTGTATGTGAATTGACTATCACGCTTTTCAAATCTGATAGATTTAATATACTTTTTTACAGACTCATAGTATTTGGATGTTTTCGTTATCTCTCCGGAGAGTATAAGAAGTGTTTTTTCAGGATTGAGCTTTAGTTGTTCAAATATATATAATACAAAATAGATGAAATCGTTTTCGTTCCTGTAACGGAATTGGTTATAGAGTATCAGTTTTTTTGATCGTGACACTGCTATATCAAAAATACCAGGTGTAATATGGACAAAAGCAGAATGATCAAACCCGCCAGGTTGATTTTTCAACAGGATCTGTTCAATAAACGGAACTGACTGATGGTAACTTATTATTTCAGGAAATTGCTTATCCAGTATTTCACAGATATTTACAGGGATAGAATAGACAGTATAGGTACCCGCGTTTTTAATTACATTGTAGAATATCTTATCATGTTCTTCTAATGGCTGGTTAAACATGAGATATTCCTTAATTTTTTCTTTGTTAAAGAGGGGTGAAGGTACCAGGGTGGATTTGTCTGTGACAAAAAAATATGAAGAACTCTTATATTTCCGGGACAAAAATTCATCTTTCTTAAAAATGTCCTTTAATTGATCTTCCGGAATTCCTTTTTGTTTATCCAGAGGATAATTTTTTAAAGCAACGTATTTATTTCTGACAGTATCAAGTATTGAAAAAGAAAATCCATTCAAACTGACTTGAATGGACAGATGATACGATTGAGTTGTATTTATATCAAGCGTTTCGTCAAGAAAGGCAAATTCATACATGAATAAAACAGGATATAATTACTCCCAGTTTCCGGCATTATTAGTGGCTTCTTCCAAAGAACCAACCTTTAACCCTTTAAAACCGGTTATTTTTTTTCTTTCAGCGCTATAGTTGATAATTAACTGTTTATTTAAACCATGCAACAAAATACTATTGAGAACATGAGCTTCAAATACATTAACTTTCACTTTAGATGCAGTTTCGATTTTCGCGGCATCGAGAAAGAATTCCTCTCTGCAATATGGGATAAATCTCAAAGAATCAATCGGATAGGTTTCTGAAAATATTGAATCAAGTACACTTACATAAGAAGTATCCCTGATAATAATGCCCATCTTAATAGCTTCTTTTTCGGTAACACCCTTTTCCCATAAACTATCTGATATTCTACCAATAGCCATAACAACCGGAAACGAATCAAATTTCACGAAATTAATTAATGTATCGAAGCTACCTGTATACTTTGTATACTTGGCTTTGTAAGCAATTTGTGCAGTCCGGATATCTTTAAGATTCTGGATTGTTGCATCTTCACGTTTTTTCTTTTCTTTATTGAAACGTATTGGTTCCATAATGCTTTCGACTACTAAGTAGCCTAAAATTATGATTGCCACACCGAGAAGGATTTTAATTACGATTCTCATTTTTTCCTTTATAATTGGTTATGTTTGCCTACAAAAATATAAATAAATATTTAATAATAAATTCTCTTTAGGATATTATTCAACGAAATGTTAAAAATTCATATAATTTCTGAATTAATAAAAAATCTGGGGCATATTCCGACAGAAGGACAGAAATTAGTTATGGATATGCTTTCAGAGGTTATTCTTGATCCCGGAAAGAAGGAGATTGTCTTGTTAAAAGGGTTTGCCGGAACCGGAAAAACAACCCTGATAAGATCATTTGTTAAGGTGTTGGGTGAATTACATATGAAGTCAGTCCTTTTAGCCCCAACGGGAAGAGCTGCCAAGGTGTTATCAAACATTGCTTTGAAGGATGCTTATACTATACATAAAAAGATTTATCGCCAGAAATCATCAAAAGATGGATTTGGAAAATTTGTCCTGGAGAGAAATCTTCATTCAAACACATTTTTTATTATTGATGAAGCATCGATGATATCAAACCATGCTTTTGATAATTCGATTTTTGGGTCGGGCAAGGTTCTTAACGATTTGATAGAATATGTTTATAATGATAAGCGATGTAAACTCTTATTAATTGGTGATACTGCTCAGCTTCCTCCGGTAGGCCTGGAAATCAGTCCGGCACTTGACCCATTAGTTCTGGAAGGATATGGTATGAAGGTGAGAGAGGGTTTTTTGGATGAAGTAGTAAGGCAGAGTAAGAACTCGGGGATATTATATAATGCAACGGAGATAAGAAAGTTGTTAGTCAAAAAGTTATTTGAAATACCTTCTGTTAAGCTTGAAAACTTTACTGATATCACCAGATTATATGGTGAGGACCTGGTAGAGGAGTTAACCTCATCCTATGACAGGGAAGGTATTGAAAACTCAATTGTAGTCGTCAGGTCGAATAAAATGGCTAATCGTTATAATCAGGGGATCAGGAACAAAATACTCTGGCGTGAGGAAGAGGTATCAACAGGAGATTTTCTTATGGTTGTTAAGAATAATTACTTCTGGTTGCAGGAAAATGAATCTGTTGGGTTTATTGCTAACGGGGATATTATTGAGATACTTAAAATTAATGGATACCAGGAGAAATATGGATTCCGGTTTGCTGATATGGTATTGAAGCTTAAAGATTATGCCGATATTGAGTTTGAAGCAAAAGTATTACTCGATACAATCCATGTTGAAACTGCATCAATGTCAAACGAGGAAAACAAGAAACTTTTTTATTCAGTCCTCAAAGACTACAGCGAAGAAGGTTCTAAGAAAAAACAGTTTGACAGTGTAAGAAATGATGAATATTTTAATGCTTTGCAGGTGAAGTTCGGTTATGCAGTAACATGCCATAAGGCACAGGGAGGGCAGTGGAAGAATATATTTGTTGATCAGGGTTTTATAAGGGAGGATATGGTGAATATTGAGTATCTCCGCTGGCTCTATACCGCAGTAACCAGGGCTACATCCAAACTCTACCTTGTTAATTTCAGTGATAAATTTTTTGAATGACCGGGGGATAAGTTAAAAGTTGTTTTACTTTTGCCTTGTCTCTATTATTCCCCAATAATTTTCACAAGTACCCTTTTTCTACGTTTACCATCAAATTCACCATAAAATATCTGTTCCCACGGACCAAAATCCAGTTTTCCGTCTGTGACAGCAACTACAACTTCCCTGCCCATAACTGTCCTTTTCAGATGAGCATCGGCATTGTCTTCAAAACCGTTATGTTTATATTGTGAATAAGGTTTTTCGGGTGCGAGTTTTTCAAGCCATACTTCATAATCATGATGCAGTCCTGATTCATCATCATTGATAAATACACTTGCAGTAATATGCATGGCATTGCATAATAACAGACCTTCTTTTACTCCACTTTCAATCAGAACAGATTGAATATCAGGTGTAATGTTGATTAATTCTCTTCTTTTTGTTGTTTCAAACCAAAGTTCTTTACGATATGATTTCATTTTGGAGATATTTTAAAGTATTAGTTAGTATCTGTTTATAAAGTCAAACAATTTTTTTAATTAAAGCACCAAATAACAAAAAACAAAAAACAAATAATATCCAAATATCAATTGCCAAATGACCGAAACGGTTTTGATCATTGAATTTTTGAATATTGTAATTTATTTACTCACATAATAATTAATTTTCAAAGGTG
>JADFUQ010000298.1 GCA_015222065.1 Bacteroidota bacterium | reverse complement strand
CTACTGATCAGTTCATCAATTTTTGCTCAGGTAAAAACAACAACAAAAAAGGCAACGTTGAATCCAATAAAAAATAAGGCAACAATAAATAAAAAAACCATGCTAATCAGAGAGCTTAATACCCCAGCATATTCTGTAGGCGATTTTATCCATGGTGGTATCGTGTTTTATGTAGATGAAACAGGAGAACATGGTTTGGTATGTGCAAAAACAGACCAAAGCACAGGTGTCCGTTGGTGGGCGGGAACAGATATTGAGACAAGGGCAAATGGAGAGGGTCTTTATCAGGGAATGAATAACACAGATGCAATTATGCACTACCAGAGAAATGGAGACGGAGGTACTTATGCTGCACGTATTTGTTTAGGGATAGAAATAACCGAGGGAGACATGACTTATAAGGGAGACATAACTTATAGTGACTGGTATTTACCATCAAAAGATGAATTACACTTAATGTATCAAAATAAAACTAAGATAAATACAACAGCAACTGCAAATGGTGGCAGTGCTTTGGCTAACTGGTACTATTGGAGTTCTACAGAGAAAGGACCGGCAGTACAAGGATTCGTGGTCTGGGCAGAGTTTTTCAGGGATGGTAATCAGAACGGCTACTATAAGGACGCCACATACTATGTTCGTGCTATTCGGCGTTTTTAATACGAGAATGATCACTTTCCCCACCCTATCTTTTTGTCCTGCCGGTAATAGATTTTTTCATTATCCAGCAGCCACTGAATAACTCTAACTGTTTTTTCTTTGTTATGGTCAACCGTATCAACTAGCTTTTCCAGCAGCATTGATTCTTTCTTCAAACATTTACTGATCATTTCAGCAATTTGTTCAAATTCAGTTTTACTAATTTTCATTTTATTTTCTCCCTTGCAAAAATCACAATGTCCACACCCGGGACTTCCTTCCTCTCCGAAATATTCAAGCAGAAACCGGCTGCGGCAGATATCTTTTCGGGAAGCATATTCATTCACCTTTTCCAGTCTTTTAATAAATTTTTCTTTTCGTATCTTATAGTTTTCAGTGGATATAATAAGTGACTTCTGGTCAAGTCTTTCTTCGGTATATATTATAAGAGATGTTCTTTTTCCCGGAATATAACTGATAACTTTAAAATTATTGAGTTTCTTAAGGAATTCATATACTAATTCACGGGATATTTTGGCTCTGCCGGCAAGAGTTTGTTCATCAATTGATACAAATTCTGTAAACAATCCGGTGTATGATCTTAAAAGAAGCTTGATAAAACCATCAAAAGCCGAATTTTCAACCTGAAATTTATAGAGATCATCGCGTTTATATAAAAAGAGTACTTTTGAAGGATTATTCAACTCATCAGTCAATTCAATATACCCTTCTCTTTCGAGGAATTTAAGACTATTATATGCAATAATCGCGTTGAATTTAAATTTAGAAATAAAATCAGCAATATTGAAATCAAAAACCCCATTCTTTCCTCCTCCAACAGGTATCTGAAAATAATTACCAAGTGCTTCATATACTCTCTTAATCACTTTTATTGGTGGAAAGCCTGTACCGATCCTTCTGTCCAGTTTGGCTTTATCTGATTCATTATAAAGCATTACTGCATATGCCTTTTTCCCATCCCTGCCTGCCCTGCCTGCTTCCTGAAAATATGCTTCAAGTGAATTAGGAATATCAACATGAATTACAAAGCGGACAGTAGCTTTATCTATTCCCATTCCAAATGCATTGGTTGCAACAATAACCCTTATCTTTCCATCAGTCCATCCTTTTTGCCTTTCCGAGCGCACCGGATGACGAAGACCGGCATGATAATAAGATACTGATATTTCATTTGCTCTCAGAAAATCAGCAATTTCTTTTGTTTTCCTTCTGGTCCTGACATACACTATGCCGCTACCTGAAGATTTTTTTATCACATTTAATAAGTATTTCTGCTTATCAGATGCAATCCTGACCAGATAAACAAGATTTTTCCTTTCAAAGCTTGTTTTAAGTACATTTTTCTTTTTAAATCGAAGTTTTTCCTGGATATCATCAACCACTTCCGGAGTAGCTGTCGCGGTAATTGCCAGGAAAGGGACGTCCGGCAGAAGCTCTCTAAGATCGGTAATTTTCAAATAGGAAGGCCTAAAATCATAGCCCCATTGAGAAATACAATGAGCCTCATCAACAGCCACAAGAGAAACATTCATTTTTTGCACCCTTGCCCTGAATATTTCTGTATTCAGTCTTTCCGGTGACAAATAGAGGAATTTAAAATTACCATAGATACAATTCTCAAGCGCAATATCCATCTCTCTTCTTGTCATACCGGAGTAAACTGCCATTGCTTTTACACCTTTTCTTCTAAGTCCTTCAACCTGGTCTTTCATAAGGGCTATCAGGGGTGTAACTACAAGGCAAATTCCCTCTTTGGCAATCGCCGGGACCTGAAAGGTAACCGATTTACCCCCACCGGTTGGCATTAGTCCCAATGTATCATGACCATTAGCAATTGATTTGATAATATCTTCCTGTAATGGCCAGAATTTAGAATAGCCCCAGTAACGTGACAATATTTGCTGATAAATATTCAAAAGAGAGATAAATATTTGTAAAGTTTATTACTTATAACTAATCAGTCGGCAGTCCACAGTCAACAGTCCGCAAGAAATAAAATAACAATCAAACAATCATTACACACCATCACTTAATCATTTGATTCAAAATCCTGAAAAGCATAAATAGCCCGATCTTCAGATTGCCGACTGCCGATTGAAGATTGCCGACTTAAAAATGCATAGTATAGTAAAATTAACCATCTTGAGCATACTAAACTTAAGACACTGAATAGTTACCTTTACTTTTCCTCATACGCTATATTTTTTGTAATTTGCGCCACTTAAATTTAACTAAATATTATTAATAATGGCACCATATCCGGACAAAATACAATATGAAGGGTTAACTTTTGATGATGTACTCCTCTTACCTGCCTATTCTGAGGTTATGCCGCATGAAACAATTCTTACAACAAAGTTCTCACGAAATATCAATCTAAACACTCCCATTATTTCTGCTGCAATGGACACTGTTACTGATGCAAATCTTGCTATTGCAATTGCCCGTGAGGGAGGTATCGGTGTCATTCATAAGAATATGAGTATCAAGGAGCAGGCAAAGCAGGTTAAGAAAGTTAAAAGAGCAGAAAATGTAATGATCAATGAGCCTATTACCATACAACCTGATGCCACTGTAAACGATGCTAATCTCATAATACAGGAATACAAAATTGGCGGAATTCCTGTTGTGGATAATGACAATATTCTGCTTGGCATTGTAACCAACCGTGATCTCCGGTTTGAACTAGATGGCAATCTTTACATAAAGGATATAATGACCAGGAAAAACCTTATAACAACTAACCAGGAAACTGATCTGATCCAGGCTGCTGAAATTTTACAACAGCATAAAATAGAAAAACTTCCAATTGTTGATGAAAATAATAAGCTGATAGGGTTAATCACCTATAAGGATATCTCAAAATCAAAAGACTACCCCAATTCATGCAAAGATAGTAAAGGCAGACTCAGAGTTGCTGCAGCAGTCGGTATCGCTTCCAATACAATGAAAAGGGTGAGGGCTTTGGTAGAATCAAATACTGATGCAGTTGTTATTGATACTGCTCATGGACATACTAAAGCTGTTATACAAATATTAAAGCAGGTAAAAAATGAATTTCCGGGGCTGGATGTTGTAGCTGGAAATGTCGGGACACGGGAAGGTGCAAAAGCACTGGCTGATACAGGAGCCGATGGTGTTAAGGTAGGTATAGGACCAGGATCAATATGCACCACCAGGATAATTGCCGGAGTTGGTGTACCTCAGCTTAGTGCAATTTTTAATGCTGTAGATGCGTTAAAAGATACCGGCATTCCGATAATAGCTGACGGTGGAATAAAATATTCAGGTGACATTATTAAGGCACTTGCTGCCGGAGCTAACTCGGTAATGACCGGAGCTTTATTTGCCGGGGTTGAAGAATCGCCAGGTGAGACTATTATTTATAATGGAAGAAAATACAAATCTTACCGTGGTATGGGATCTATTGAAGCAATGCAACATGGATCAAAAGACAGGTATTTCCAGGATATCGAAGATGATATAAAGAAACTTGTGCCGGAAGGAATTTCTGCCCGTGTACCCTACAAAGGAACACTTGCAGAAGTCATATATCAGTTGTTGGGCGGACTGAGAGCAGGAATGGGCTATTGTGGAGCAAAAAATCTGGAACAATTAGCTGAAGCTAAATTTGTAAGGATTACCAGTGCAGGTGTTTTAGAAAGTCATCCCCACGATGTAACCATAACAAGAGAGGCACCCAATTATAGTAGATAATTTACGAATTTAAACCATCAATAACACAGGATATGAAAAATGCACTTCTTTGTTTATGCCTGATATTAATACCTGTTCTTTCATTCTCACAACCTGAAGAAGAAAAGATTTTATTGACAATTGGAAACCATAAGATTAGCCTCAGTGAGTTTGAATGGATACATCAGAAAAATAATATACAAAACGTTAACAATCTGTCAACTACAGTAGAAGAGTATCTTGATCTTTTTATAAATTTTAAACTTAAAGTTGTTGAAGCTGAAAACCTGGGAATGGATACCCTGAGTAATTTTAAAAAGGAACTTGCAGGATACAGAGAACAACTTGCTAAAACCTATCTTACTGATATTGCTACAATTGAAATCCTTACCCGGGAAGCATATGACAGATTGAAAACGGAAGTAAATGTCAGTCATATTCTTGTAAAACTCAAGAATAATCCTGCACCCGAAGATACGCTGACAGCTTACAAAAAAGCCATTGCTATAAGAACCCGGATACAACTCGGTGAGTCATTTGAATCTATCGCGCGCAGCACCTCTGATGACCCGACAGCAAAAACCAATGGAGGTAACCTTGGCTACTTCAATGCATTCCAAATGGTTTATCCCTTTGAAAATGCCGCTTATAAAAATGATACAGGTATAGTAACTATGCCAGTAAGAACAAAATATGGATACCATATCCTCCTGATAAATGACAAGAGAGAAGCCCAGGGTAAAGTAAAAGTAGCTCATATTATGGTTGCTGTACCAAGGGGTTCAAGTAAAAAAGTCATTGATTCTGCAAAAGTGAAAATTTTCAGAATATATAAATTGCTTAATAAAGGTGAATCATTTACAGAACTGGCAAAGAAATATTCTGACGACCGTGGTTCGGCCCGGGACGGAGGAGAACTTCCATGGTTTGGTACCGGACGAATGGTTCCGGAATTTGAAAAAGCAGCATTTTCTATAAACGAAAATGGAGATATTGGTGAGCCTGTACAAACAAATTTTGGCTGGCATATAATTAAAAGAATTGGCAAACAGGATTTGGAGTCATATAATGAACTAAAACATCAGATTAAAGAGAAAGTCTATAAAAGCGGAAGAGCAAAAATTGCCAGGGAAGCTTTTGTCAATAAACTTAAGGATAAGTATAATTTCTATACTGATTCAGCTAAACTATCTGATTATGATAACTTAATAACTCCTGAGGTTATTAATTCAGGGAGATTGCCGGAAAAGCTTTCAGAATTAAATTCGATACTTTTTTCATTCTCAGATAATAATTATTATCAATCAGATTTTAACCGGTATGTTATGAATAGTAAATCGGGAATTGATCCGGATTTTATTAAGACTTCTGTTCTCAGACTATTTTCTGAATTCGTCAGCCAGGAATTAATCCAACATGAAAAACAAAGGCTGGAAACTAATTATCCTGAATTCAGGTATCTTATGCAGGAATACCATGATGGGATCTTATTGTTTGAAATAATGGATAAAAAAGTATGGACAAAAGCAATTGAAGATACTACCGGCCTGAAAAAATTCTATGAAACTCAGAAGAATAAATACCTCACAGAAGAGCAGGCAGATGCTACTATCTATACCCTACACGATAATTCCGTGTTGAATAAACTAAACCGTATGGTTAGAAAACGTAAACAAAAAAAATACACTGACAAGGATTTCAATATCAAATTCAACCATTTCCCCGACACAAATAACCTCACTATTGCTCATGGAACTTATAAACCGGAAGAAAATTATATTATTGATCAGGTTAAATGGAATACAGGCAACATAGAGTATGTTACTAGTGACGGAAAAACACATGTGGTAGTTATACATAAAATATTAACACCGGAGCCTAAACCACTCATAGAGATCAGAGGATTGGTTACAGCTGATTATCAGGATTTTCTTGAAAAGAAATGGCTACAAGATCTAAAACATAAATATCCCGTTTCGGTAAATAAGAAACTAATATCTTTAATAGACTAAACCAGAATACTCTTATGAAAAATAAAAGTAAGTTTCATAGAAACTTTGTTTGGGTTGGATTTGGTTGCGTTATTATACTTGTTATTCTATTATCAGGTTGTCCAAGAATAGAACCTGGTAAGCAGGAAGAACCATTGGCTCGGGTTGAAGATATGTACTTCTATCCCTCTGACCTGCCGAATATCTTCTATGGAAATATTTCCGCGGAAGACAGTGCCAAAATAACTAAAACATATATACAAAAATGGATCAAAAACAAATTACTTCTGCAAAAAGCTGAACTTAACATACCTACAGAAAAACAACGGGAAGTATTAAAAAAGCTGGAAGACACCCGGGCTTCATTAATGATCTATGAATACCAGCAGCAAATGATAAATCAAAAACTTGATACTATAATCTCACAAAGTGAAATTAATGAATTCTATAATCAACATCTTAATAACTTTATCCTTGACAAAAACATTATAAAGACTCTTTTTGTTCAAATTCCAACTAACAGTCCAAACATACCCAATGTTCGACGATGGTACCGTTCAAATAACAGTGAAGATTTAACCAAGCTGGAAGGATATTGCTATCAGTATGCCACTAAATATGATTATTTCAATGAGAACTGGATTCCTTTTAGCATGTTATTAAACATTATCCCTGTTTCTGTCAACAATCAAAAAAGCTATCTTAAATACAATCAGTATATTGAAACTTCCGACTCATTATATCTGTATTTTGCGAATATCCGTAATTACAGATTAAAAGGTTCTAACGCACCTGTAGAATATATCAACGATAATATTAAAAGTATTATCTTAAACAACCGGAAAATAAAATTCCTGAAAGAAATAGAAAACAATATTTATTATGATGCATTAAGTCGTAATAGATTTGAAATATATTAAAACCTTATAACTTATAAAAACATGATAAGAGCTTTAAATAAGAAAATACTCACGTTATTTATCAGTGTTATATTTTCATTTACAATATCGGCGCAGAATGAAGTAATTGAACGTATTGCAGGTGTTGTAGGAGATCAGATTATTTTGCAGTCTGATATTGAGAATCAATATTTACAACTCAAAGCAAAAGGGTACAGAGGGAATGAGGAAAAAATTAAATGCAGTATTTTTGAAGACCAGCTTGCCCAGAAATTATTACTTAACCAGGCAAAGGTTGACAGTATTGAAATCACTGAAAGCCAAGTTGAAATGGAGTTAAACAGAAGATTACAGACCTTTATTAATCAAATAGGCTCCGAGAAACAACTGGAAGATTATTATAAGAAATCAATTCTGGAGATCAAAGAAGATTTTCGCGAATTAATACGCAATCAGCTTCTTACAGAAGAAATGCAACGTAACATTGCAGGTGAGATTACAGTAACACCTTCAGAAGTTAAGAAGTTTTATAAACGTGCCCCTAAAGATTCTTTACCTCTTATCAATTCACAAATTGAAATCCGCCAGATTGTAAAAACCCCTCCATTTTCTGAGGAAGCAAAATTGGAGGTAAGAGAAAAACTTCTCAACCTGCGTAAACGAATTATTAGCGGGGAAAGCTTTTCAACACTGGCAGTGCTTTACTCGGAGGATAAAGGTACAGCAATTAAAGGTGGTGAATTAGGGTATTCCAATAAATCAGATTTAGTTACCGAATTTGCCAATACGGCATTTAGTCTGAAAAAAGGTATTGTGTCAACTATTGTTGAAACAGAGTTTGGATATCATATTATTAAACTTATTGATCGCAGAAACGACCAGGTAAATGTACGTCATATTCTGATGAAACCGAAAACTTCACTCAAGGCGAAACTGCAGGCAAAAAGCTTTCTTGACAGCCTAAACCAGATTATTCGCACTGATAGTATTACCTTTAAAAATGCTGCCCGAAGATATTCTGATGATCCTGATTCAAGACTTAGCGGAGGAATTATAATAAACCCGAGAACCGGAGATACAAAGTTTGAAATGGACCAATTGGACAGGGAGATGTACTATATAGTTAAAGATATGAAAACAGGTGAGATATCTGAACCTTTCGAAACAATTGATGAAAAAGGGAATTTAATCTTCAAAATTGTATCTATAACTTCACGTTCTAAACCTCACACAGCAAATCTTGAAAATGATTATAAATTATTGCAGGAACTCACAAAACAATCTAAACAACAAGAATTTTTCAGTAACTGGATTAATGATAAGCAAAGAAATACATACATCCGGATAGTTGATGATTATCAAACCTGTAAATTTTCAAACAAGGGCTGGCTGGATAAATAATGAATGAGGAAATGATAAAATGAGGAAATAAAACGTACTCGTAACTCGTAACCCGTAACTCGTAACATTTTAGTCATTTTCAATTTTAGCACTTTAAACTTAATGAAAACCATCAATCGTTACATAGTTTTTGTTCTTGTCGTTATCTTCCCATTTACACAGGGTATGGCTCAGAAGAAAAAGACAGAGATCAAAATAATCCATTCCAATACACTTGAGTATAACAAAAAATTTGGACCTGATCTGAAAAAATTGATTGGAGAGGTAGAACTACAACATGAAGATGTATTTATGTATTGCGACAGCGCATATCTTTATGATAAGCAAAACCTGGTGGAAGCTTTTAGTAATGTATATATCCGTCGTGGAGATACTCTTCATCTCTATGGTGATTTTCTTCGGTATGAAGGGGAAGTGAAACTTGCCATAATCAGGCATAACGTAACACTTATTGATAATGAAGCTGAATTAAATACGGAATTTCTGGATTATGATCTGAACACAGATGTAGGATATTATTTTAATGGTGGTATTATTTTGTCAGATGAGAATACCCTTAGTAGTATTCTGGGTAACTACAACACAAAACTAAAAGAGTTTCACTTTAAAGACAGTGTAGTGATTGTAAATCCTGATTATATTATTCTTTCTGATACAATGAAATACAATACCGTTTCAGAAATTTCATATTTCTTTGGACCAACTGAAATAATAGGCGACAGCAGTTACATTTACTGCGAAAATGGTTGGTATAATACAAAGACTGATATCAGTAAACTCAAAAAAAATGCCCTGGTAAAATCTAAAAATCAAACAGTTAAAGGAGATTCAATTTATTATGAGAAAACGAACGGTTATGGAAAAGCCTATGGTAATGTTGAATTAACTGATACATTGAAAGATATAATTATTAGAGGAAATTTTTCAGAGTATTTTGAACAACCGGAAAAATTCTTTGTAACTGATAGTGCTATTTTTATTCAAATTACCAGTACCGATAGTCTATTTGTTCACGCTGATACACTCAGGTCTTATAAAGATTCAACAGAAACATACCGTACAGTAAGTGCATATTACCATTGTAAAATGTATAAGGATGATTTTCAAGCTAAATGCGATTCAATGGTATATTTATTCCGGGATTCAGTTATCTGCTTGTATAATGATCCCGTTCTGTGGTCAGAAAAAAATCAGTTAACCGCCGATTCTATTGCAATTTTTACAAAAAACGGGTACGCTGATCATCTGGAAATGTACAATAGAGCATTCATTATTACCCGGGAAGACAGTATTCGGTTCAATCAGATTAAAGGCAAGAATATGATTGCATTTTTCAGGAATGATGACCTTTACCGGATAAATGTAACCGGTAACGGTGAAACAATTTATTATACTATGGACGAAGGAGAGATAGTAGGAGTAAACCAGGCACTTTGCAGTGACATTATCATTTACCTTGAAAATGAGGAAATAAGTAAAATCAGCTTTCTTGTCAAACCAGACGGTATAATGACCCCACCGGGTGATGAAGATCCTGAAAATCTTAAACTTGAAGGGTTTAGTTGGCTGGAATCATTCCGGCCATTAAGTAAATGGGGTATTTTTATATGGAAATAGGTGTAAAGAACGTATTCGGTTAATATTCATCCTCGTTAAAAAAGAAATCATCTTTACTGGGATAGTCAGGCCATATATCTTCAATGCTTTCATATATTTCATCCTCATCTTCAATCTCCTGAAGATTTTCAATTACTTCTAACGGTGCCCCGGAACGAATTGCATAATCGATTAATTCATCTTTGGCTGCAGGCCAGGGAGCATCTTCCAACTTTGACGCTAATTCAAGTGTCCAATACATTTATGCTCAATTTTAGATTCCCTTTAATAAATGAACCTCCTAAAAAATTGTGCAAATATATAAAAATATATATCAAATAATTAAAAGGGGAAACTTATTTTTTTGAACCGGGATGCCAATAAATTTCTCTTACCTTAAAATCTTTGGTAAGCTTACGCGAAAGGACAAAAAGATAATCAGATAACCTGTTAAGATACCTGGCACATATCCTGCTTTTCTTACCAATGTTATCAATTGCCAAAACTTTTCTTTCAGCTCTGCGGCAAACACATCTCGATATATGGCAATAAGAAGTAATTGTATTTCCTCCGGGGATAATAAATGAAGATAAAGTTTCCAGGTTTTTGTCTATGGAGTCTATTTTATCTTCAATTTTACTAATATCCTTTTCTTCAAGTCCTGGGACAATAACTTTATTGTCAGGATAATCTGAAGCTAAAACCGCGGCAGCGGTCATAAGACAGCGTTGAATCCACTCAAGAAAAGCTTTATCGTCATCATTAATTTTTTGAACCCTAATCAACCCAATATAAGAATTCAATTCATCAATCGATCCGTATGCTTCAATTCTTACATGGTTTTTCGGCACTCTTGCACCACCGGCTAATGATGTTTCTCCCTGGTCTCCTGTCCCGGTATAGATCTTCACTGTAGACTATATTTAAGGTAACTATTCAGTGCCTTAAGTTTGGAATGCTAAATAAAGAAGTGACTAAATGAAGAAGTGTTTAAAGTTATAAGTGACCAAAGTGCCTAAAGTTATAGCTTATTCTCTTCTCAACTTTAGTTCACTTTCAACTTTAGTCACTTTTAACTTCTTCTGCTTTATTATTAATTATGTCCAAATCAACCATACCATCTAACAACCTGATAATTCTGTCGGCACGTTGAGCAATATCTTTTTCATGAGTAACAAGTATAACAGTATTCCCTCTCTCATGTATCTGGTCAATTACATCCATAATGTCACTTGAAGTTTTAGAATCAAGGTTTCCGGTAGGCTCATCTGCTAAGATAATTGAAGGATGATTAACAAGTGCCCTTGCCATTGCAACCCTCTGACGTTGTCCTCCGGAAAGCTCATTAGGTTTATGGGTTATTCTGTCTGACAAACCTACACTTTCAAGAACTTCCTTAGCCCTGATAATTCTGTCCGGTTTTGATACACCGGAGTAAACCATAGGAAGCATAACATTTTCAAGGGCAGAATACCGGGGTAACAAATTAAAAGTCTGGAAAACAAAACCAATCTCCTGGTTTCGTATTTCAGCCAGTTTGTTATCTTCCATCTTGCTCACATCAGTACCATTGAGAATATATTGTCCGCTCGTTGGTGTATCAAGACATCCAATCAGGTTCATTAAGGTAGATTTCCCTGAACCCGAAGGGCCCATTACAGCCACATATTCACTCGTATCTATCTTAATAGAAATTGAACGAAGTGCTTTTACAACTACTGTTCCTACATAATAATTCTTAACAATTTCTTCCAGAGATATTATATTTTCCATCACAGAATATAGATTATTAAATAAACTACGAAAATAATTTATTTTGTTGACAAACAAACAATCCCTCAATTTTCTTTTCAATATCTTATTCTGAAATGTTGCTTTGAATAAAGCTCCTTACGGAAAAATACCAAACCAAGTCTGAAAAGGTCAAGTGTCAACTTTACATCAGAATATCTCTTTATCCTTTCCCATGCTTTCTCCATTCCACAACTCCAGTGAATATCATCA
This sequence comes from Bacteroidota bacterium, assembly GCA_015222065.1. Classification (GTDB taxonomy): domain Bacteria; phylum Bacteroidota; class Bacteroidia; order Bacteroidales; family VadinHA17; genus JADFUQ01. Next base: position 8,216 of record JADFUQ010000298.1, on the reverse strand, counting down.
AGGATAACCACACTTTCGGAATTCACTGATTCAAGGCATAACTCAAAATATTTAATTGTTGCTTCTTCCCTGTGATCGCCATCAATAAAAACCAGATCAATGTCAGGTAACTGACCAAGCAGTCCGGGTAACACCTCAATGAATTTACCTGTATATTGCCTTATATTACTGATCTTTAACCTATTGAAATTTTCTCTGGCCAATGCAGACAATATTTCCGAACCCTCAATTGTATAAATACTGGCATTTTTATCCGGTAAAGCAAGGTATGAAGTACCGATACCTAATGATGTGCCTAATTCCAGAATAACCTTCGGTTTGAAGAACATAACAGTGCGATACAACAGATTGCCATATTTTTTTTGTGTGGAAGATAACCTGGCAATATTTCCGATCCTGACATTATTCCTTTTACCAAAATGTGATCCTGCGCCAAAACCGGTTGCATCCACTTTTGTCTTATCTAATCGCAGCTCTGAACAAAGATCATCAATTCTCTTTATCTTCCGGTCAATTGTCCGGTTTTTTATAACTTTTGTTACATATTCGAAAATAAAAGGGGAATGAATGCCATATCCTTTTCCATGTCCTGAAAACAGATAATAATTAATGTATTTCAGGATGTATTTCAGATTTCCATACATAAATAAAATCTTAAGTTACTAGTTGCTCGTTACTAGTTACTGGTTACTGGTTACTGGTTAATATACTATAATTCAATTGTTTAAAAAATCAATGTGTGCTTAATTCAATAATTAATCATTTTCCTAACAGACCAAAAACCAGTGTCAAGGCAAAAGTATAAATATGCTGATAATATATCCAATATACAATAACTCACCAGTATGTTTATTGTTGACACACTGGCAACCAGTTACCAGTTACCAGTAACCAGCAACATAGATTAATTATTTTTTTTTAATTAATTTGCGAAGCTATATTTTTTTATTCAAAATAAGTCTTTTTCCAATGTCTGATATTCTGAAAACCGACATACAATATTTAAGCGGGGTTGGACCAAAAAGAGCTGATTTATTAAGAAAGGAGCTTCAAATCAGATGTTTTGAAGACCTTTTGTATTATTTCCCATACAAATATGTTGACAGGACAAAGTTCTATACTATCAGAGAAATAAACAGCAGTCTTCCATACATTCAGATCAAAGGCCGCATAACCAGCTTTGAAACAGTAGGCTATAAAAGAAACAAAAGACTTGTTGCAAATTTTACTGATGATACAGGAACTATTGAACTTGTATGGTTCCGGGGTATTCAATGGATAAAAGAGAGTCTTAAGACCGGAATAGAATATGTAGTTTTCGGTAAACCCGGAATTTTCAATAATAGAATAAATGTAATCCACCCTGAAATTGAAGCACAGGAAACACTGAAGAGTAAGATCAATGCTTCCTTACAATCCTTTTACAATACAAGCGAAACACTAAAAAGAAGCTATCTCAATTCAAAAGCTATTCAGAAACTACTGAACAATCTTCTTCAGCAAGTTGAAGGAAAAATCAGGGAAACAATGCCATCCTACATGATTAAGGAGCTAAAGCTTTTATCATTGAACGAGGCACTTCTCAATATTCACTTTCCAAAAAACCCCACTATTCTAAAAAAAGCAGAATTCAGACTAAAATTTGAAGAACTTTTTTATATTCAGCTAAACCTGTTTAAACAGAAAAAAACAAGAAGTAAAGAATTCACAGGACATGTTTTCTCAACCGTAGGTAATAATTTCAATACTTTTTATCATAAACATCTTCCATTTGAATTGACCTCAGCCCAGAAAAGGGTACTGAAAGAGATCAGGCAGGATACCGGTTCCGGGAAGCATATGAACAGGCTTCTTCAGGGGGATGTCGGTTGTGGAAAAACACTTGTTGCATTAATGAGCATGCTTATAGGGCTTGATAATGGTTTCCAGTCTTGTATGATGGCTCCCACCGAAATACTTGCCAAACAGCATTTCCAGACACTTACAAAAATGCTGGAGAATATGGATATTCAAATTGCACTACTTACAGGTTCTACAAAACAATCAGAAAGAAAAGAATTGTTTAAAAATCTTAAAGAAGGAAAACTTAATATCCTTGTAGGTACACATGCATTAATTGAAGAAGTTGTTAAATTCCATAATCTCGGTCTCGTAGTTATTGATGAACAGCATCGTTTTGGAGTTGCACAGAGAGCAAAGCTTTGGAAAAAAAACACACAACCTCCCCATGTTCTGGTAATGACCGCGACACCTATTCCGCGGACACTTGCAATGACACTTTATGGTGATCTCGAAATATCAGTTATTGACGAACTACCACCGGGAAGAAAACCTGTAATAACAGCACATTATTACGACTCAAAAAGATTAAGACTTTTCGGTTTTCTGCGTAAACAAATTAAGAAAGGACAACAAATATATATTGTATATCCACTTATCCGGGAATCCGAAAAAATGGATTATAAAGATCTGGAAGATGGCTACGAAGGTATAGTTAGGGAATTTCCACCACCGGAATACGCGGTGAGTATTGTACATGGAAGAATGAAATCCGAAGAAAAAGATATTTCCATGAGGTATTTTGTGAAGGGACAAACCCATATTATGATAGCTACAACTGTAATCGAAATTGGAGTTGATATACCTAATGCTTCCGTAATGGTTATTGAAAGTGCTGAAAGATTCGGCTTATCCCAACTTCACCAATTGCGGGGCAGGGTTGGAAGAGGAGCAGACCAATCCTATTGTATACTTATGACCTCAACGAAACTCACTCATGAAGCAAGAAAAAGAATTGAAACAATGGTTGAAACAAATGATGGTTTCGAAATTGCTGAAGTTGATCTGAAATTGCGCGGACCGGGAGACCTGGAGGGAACACAACAAAGTGGCATTGCATTCAATCTTAAAATTGCCAACCTGGGAAAAGACGGACAAATCCTTCAATACGCCAGAGATCGTGCCGAAGAGATAATAGAAAAGGATCCACATCTTATTAAACCTGATAATTCAATCCTTGTATCACAATTAAAAAAGCTGAGGAAAGAGAATATCAACTGGAGCTCAATAAGTTAAAGTATAGAACATAGCTTCGTAACTGCTAAAGCTTTATACGAATGCGGTCCACGAAGTTAAATTCCGATACATTAAATTGTCAATATATTGCAAAACCTGACAAACTACATTTTGTTTTCTTCTATTCTTTTTAACTTTGCAAACTATTATTTTAGGGTAAATGGGAACAACTAAAGAAATTAAACATCCCGGAGTAATTACAAGTATTGACTCTTCCAAAATAAGTGTTAATATCACAACCTACCCAGCATGTTCATCATGCAGTGCGAAAGGTATTTGTTCCATATCCGATGTTAAGGATAAGATTGTTGAGGTTCCAAACACCGGTGATTTTTCGGTTGGCCAGGAAGTTCAGGTCATTCTGCATCAAACCCTGGGTTTTAAAGCCCTTTATCTTGGTTATGTTCAACCCTTTATCATAGTATTAATAACTTTGATTATCACTAGTTTCCTTACCCGGAATGAGGTATTGGCCGGTCTCATTTCCCTGGGTGCTCTGGCACCTTACTATCTGGTCTTATATTACTACAAAGAAAAAATCAGGAATAAATTCACCTTTGCAATCAAAAAACAGGAACAATGAGCAGCATATTGATAGCCATATTATCTCTCAGTTCTCTGGGTATTGTAGCTGCAATAATACTTTACCTGGTTGCACAAAAATTCAAGGTTCTTGAAAATCCAATAATACATGATGTTGAGGATGCACTGCCGGCTGCCAATTGTGGAGGATGCGGGTATCCTGGCTGCAGAAATTTCGCGGAGGCATGTGTAAATTCAGATTCTCTCGATGATCTTTATTGCCCGGTAGGCGGACAGGAGACCATGGACATTGTGGCAAATCTCCTTGGCAAAAAAGCAAAACAAACTGATCCAAGAGTTGCCGTTATACGATGCTCAGGATCATTTGAGAACAGACCGAGAACAAACCATTACGACGGCGCTTCATCATGTGCAGTAGCATCCGCATTATATGTAGGTGACACTGATTGCCCGGTTGGATGCCTTGGCATGGATGATTGTGTGGAGGTATGTGAATTCGAAGCCATATATATGAATGACAAAACCGGTCTGCCGGTTGTAATTGATGAAAAATGTACTGCCTGTGGTGCTTGTGTTGAAGCTTGTCCGAGAGATATTATTGAACTAAGAAAGCAAAATAAAAAAGACCGGCAAATATTTGTTTCATGTATTAACACAGAAAAAGGCGGAATTGCTAAGAAATATTGTTCTGTTACCTGCATTGGATGTACAAAATGTTTCAGAGTTTGTGAGTTTGAAGCAATCACAATGGGCAATAATCTGGCTTTTATAGATTCGGATATGTGTACACTTTGCAGAAGATGTGTCACTGAATGCCCAACTAATGCAATACTCGAGATCAATTTTCCACTATTAAATAAAACCTCGGAAAAGGTGAATACTGACATAAAAAAGTAAGTTCATTATAAGATCCTTTAGTGAAACAGGATGAGTAAGATGCTAAAAACATTTAGAAAGGGAGGAATTCATCCGGCGGAGTATAAACTCACGGATAAAAGTCCTGTTGAAATATTACCACTCCCGGAGAAAGTAACTATTCTACTCTCTCAACATATGGGTGTACCTGCAATACCTGTTGTCAGCAAAGGGGATACTGTTAAAGTTGGACAGTTAATTGCACAGGGTAGAGGATTTGTGTCTGCCAGTATTCACTCATCAGTGTCGGGAAAAGTTGTTAAAATTGATTCAATACCTGATCTTACCGGTTATAAAAAACCTGCAATAGTTATTGAGGTTGAGGGAGATGAGTGGGAAGAAAACATAATTCAATCAACTGATCTCCGGAAAGATATCACATTTTCAAAAGATGAGATATTAGAAAAAATCCGTGAATCAGGCATTGTAGGATTAGGAGGTGCAGCATTCCCGTCACATGTTAAACTTATACTACCCCAGGGTAAAAAAGCAAAAGCACTCATCATTAACGGAGTTGAGTGTGAACCTTATTTAACTTCTGATCACAGATTAATGCTTGAATATGGTGAAGAAATGATGGTGGGTATCCGGATCCTTATGAGAGTCCTGAATGTCAGGAAAGCTATGATAGGGATCGAAAATAATAAAGCTGATGCTGTTTGTCATTTAAAGGATATTGCCTCAAAATTTCATGGAATTGAAGTATATCCTTTAGAAGTAAAGTACCCCCAGGGAGGTGAAAAACAACTCATTAAGGCTCTGACAGGCCGGGAGGTCCCTTCCCGGAAATTACCTGTCGACGTAGGCGTTATTGTTCATAATGTTTCGACAGCATACGCAGTTTACGAAGCTGTTCAAAAAAACAAACCACTGATAAACAGGATAATAACCGTTTCCGGTAAATCACTGAAAAAACCATCTAATTTTGTTGTCAGGATCGGTACCCCGATCCGGTTCCTCATTGAAGCAGCCGGCGGTCTTCCGGAAAATACAGGTAAGGTAATAAGTGGCGGACTGATGATGGGCAAAGCTCTCAACTCACTTGATGTACCTGTAATAAAAGGAATGTCAGGAATACTAGTTTTACCTGAAGATGAAACGAAAAGAAAATCAATTGAACCCTGCATCCGGTGTTCAAAATGTGTAACTGTTTGCCCTATGGGACTTGAGCCGTATTTATTAATGCTTTTAACTCAAAATTGGGATTTTTACAGGCTGGAAAAAGAGATGGTTTTGGATTGTATTGAATGTGGTTCATGCAGCTATATCTGCCCGGCTAACAGACCTTTACTCGACTTTATCAGACTTGGAAAAACGGATGTGAAAAAAATAATCAGAGAAAGGTAATAAGTTTTTATTCAGTAAATAACATAAGTGTGAAAAAAAAATTTGATTTCATATGAGTAAATTACTAACGGTTTCTCCCTCGCCACATATTTACGGAAAAGATACAACTCCGAATCTTATGTACGGTGTCATCATCGCCCTTATACCTGCAATATTGGCTTCAATCCTGTATTTTGGATGGGGTGCCGTAATCGTTATATCAGTCGCGGTAATTTCGTCAGTTTTATTTGAATTCCTGATCCAGCGGTTCCTTTTGCAGAAAAAAACTACGATACAGGATGGCTCAGCAGTTATTACGGGCTTATTACTCTCCTTGTGCCTTCCTTCCAATTTCCCTGTTTGGCTTATTATCCTCGGCAGTTTGTTTGCAATTGGAGTAGGAAAGTTATCATTCGGGGGATTGGGTAATAATCCCTTCAATCCGGCCCTCGTGGGAAGAGTCTTCCTTTTTATTTCTTTTCCCGCAAAAATGGCAAGCTGGCCTGAAGCACAAGGATTTCAAACTCAATATATTGATGCAAGTACCGGGGCAACTCCATTAAGTATTATTAAAGAAGGCCTGGGTAAGGGAGATTCCATTTCACATCTGATGGACAAAATCCCGACTTATCAGCAATTATTCTTTGGCAACATGGGTGGATCCATTGGCGAAGTTGCTGCAGTTGCCCTAATTCTTGGTTTGGCATATATGCTGTTAAGAAAGATAATAACCTGGCATATACCTGTATCAATAATCCTTACTGTCGTAATTTTCACAGGTATTCTTTGGTTTGTAAACCCGGAAAAAAATGCCGATCCACTATTCCATATCCTGACAGGAGGAATACTGCTGGGAGCAATTTTTATGGCAACTGATTACGTTACCTCACCCATGACAGGTAAAGGAATGATCATTTACGGGATCTGCATCGGAATATTAACAGTAGTAATCAGACGATTCGGATCCTACCCTGAAGGTGTTCAATTTGCAATACTTATTATGAACGGATTTGTTCCGCTGATAAATTACTATATCAAACCAAAACGATTTGGAGAGGAGGTGAAAAATGGCTAAGAAAGATTCTGCTTTTGCAAATATGGTCATCAACCTGTTTGTAATAACATTAACAGCATCAACTGCCCTGGGATTAGTGTATGAATTTACCAAAACACCCATTGCCGCTGCTAAACAGGCTGCAAAAATGAAAGCAATCAATGAGGTTCTTCCTGAATTCAATAATTTGCCAAACGAGGAGGAATATAAAATAGCCATTGATAATGATACTTTATATTTTTACCCGGCACGTGAAGATAACAAGCTTGTTGGAACAGCAATTGAAACATTTACAAACAAAGGGTTTAGCGGAAATATTAAGTTAATGGTAGGGATTTTACCCGACGGCTCAATTAACGATATAGTTGTTCTCGAGCATAAAGAAACACCGGGTCTGGGCGATAAAATGTCAAAGGATAAATCTGATTTTAGTCTGCAGTTTCAAGGTATTAATCCGGAAAACTTCAATATGAATGTAAAAAAAGATGGAGGTGATGTTGATGCAATAACAGCTTCGACAATAAGTTCCCGTGCATATTGCGATGCAGTAAATCGAGCCTGTAATGCTTATCTGAAAGGAGGTAAAAAATGAACCAGTGGAAAAATTTTAATAAAGGATTCTTTAGAGAAAATGCAGTTTTCGTTCTGTTCCTGGGATTATGCCCTACCCTTGGTGTAACAACTTCAGCAATTAACGGAGTGGGAATGGGACTGGCAACTACATTTGTATTGCTTATGTCAAATATTGTAGTTACCATGGTTAAAAGCTTTATTCCTGACAAGGTAAGGATCCCTTCATTCATTGTTATCATTGCATCGTTTGTTACTATTGTTGAGTTATTAATGCAGGCATATCTGCCCAGCCTGTTTGATGAACTCGGTTTGTTTATCCCATTAATAGTGGTTAACTGCCTTATTTTGGGGCGTGCAGAAGCTTTTGCTTCAAAGAATACCTTCACCTCTTCAGTTGTTGATGGCCTGGGTATGGGTCTCGGTTTTACTATGGCACTCTTTTTTCTGGGTGGAATCAGGGAGATACTCGGCAACGGATCATTTCTGGGTTTCAAATTTATCCCCGGTGATGGAATACTTCTTTTTATACTCGCTCCCGGAGCTTTTATTACACTTGGATACCTTATCATGATAATGAACAAAATCAATAAGAAAACTGTTTAGAACCCGTCTATAAAGTCCAAAAGTTTAAGTAAATAGTAAAAATCACAAATGACAAGCACCAAAATTCAAATAAATTACAATATTCAAAAATTCAATGATCAAAACAGTTTCGGTCATTTGGTAATTG